>QIMA01000254.1 GCA_003233535.1 Rhodanobacteraceae bacterium | reverse complement strand
CACGCCGTCAAAAAAGCTGCTTACGGGCACAACGGTGCGCGCTACCTACTTACCGGGCGCGCACGCACCTGCATTCCTTTTTAGGATCTATACCAAAGCCCCCTCTTTGGACCTGCATCATTGGCCGTTAACAAAGCGCCCGTTAGCATAAGCGCCAGAATTTAAGGAGAAATACATGTCCGAGACCACTAACCGTCGTCGTTTCCTAATCCGCGCTGCCGTCGCCGTCAGTACTGTTCCGCTCATGGGTGGGCTGTTGCGCCAAAATGCGCACGCGGCGCTGCCGATGCTGCCGCTGCACAACGCTCAGGGCAAAGCGCTGCAGTACGTTGAAGACGCGAGCACGGTGAAGAGCCCGATGTTCAAGGAAGGCAGCGACTGTGCCAACTGTCAGTTGTTCGTCGCCGATACCGGTGCCTGTGTGCTATTCCCCGGATTTGCCGTAGCCGAGAAGGGCTGGTGCTCCGCCTGGGTAGTGAAAAAGTAGGCATTCGTCTCGTTTGACTGTGGCCTAGCGATGGCGCGTGAAGTTTATGAAATTCCGGGCTAGATCATCTGCTCGCGCAGCGCCGCAACGCGACTGCGACTCACCGGGATTTCTTCGTTGTTGCTCAAGCTTAGCCAATAGCGGCTGCCGGGTTCGCTGCGCAGGCCGTCTACGGCGGTTAGGTTGACCAGATAAGAGCGGTGCACGCGGATGAAGCGGCCGGGCAGCAGATGCTCTAGCGCCGATAGCGACTTGTCGTGCAGGTGGGTGCTGCCATCGGCGCAGTGCAACTCGGCATAGTCGCCTGCGCCCTGCACGTAAAGCACTAGCTCGATGGCCACCGTTTGGATTTCGCCGCGCACTCTGACTGCCAGCAGACGCATGTTCGCGCGGCTGGATGTGTCTCGGTGCTGCAGGCGCGATAAGGCCAGTGCCAAGCGCTGCTGGTTGAAGGGTTTGGCCACGAAATCGGTGACGCCGTATTCGAATGCCTTGATCGCCTGGTCGTCGTGAGCAGAGACGATAACGGTCTGGAATGGCCTAGCAACGGCCTCGCCGAGCACTTCGAAGCCGCTGCGGCCGTTGAGGTTGAGGTCCAAGAACAGAACGTCCACCGGCTGCGTATTGATCCACGCGAATGCGGCCGAAACCGAGTCGACTTGCTGAATTTGCGCGCCTTCGTGATCCAACAGCAGCCGCAGCAGCCGCTGCAAACGGCGCGCCACCATCGCTTCGTCTTCGACGATCAAGATGCGCACTTAGGCTCGCTCGCCGATCACGATCTCGGTCTCCCAGCCGTCTGCGCAGGGTCCATAGCGCAGCGACCATGCGTCGCCATAGCTTTCACGCAGACGGGCGCGGATATAGCTCAAGCCCGTACCTTCGTCGATCGCGGCTGCCTGCACTGATTCCGGGTTGGCGGGACCCACGAATCGATAGCGTCGCTGCTCGCCCTGGTGGTTGCCGATCAGACGCAGTTCGATGCGCTTGGCGCCACCGGCATCATGGGTGATCGCATTCTCCACCAGGGTATGAATGATCGCTGGTGGTACCTGTTCAGTGCGCTCGACGCCGTCGCTGCGCAGCCAGTATTCACGGTCGCGGCGTCGGCTCATGATCTCGACGTGGGTTTGGCACAGATCGAGCTCCTCACCCAGGCTAATCAGCGGGCGATCCGCTATGCGCGCCAAGATCCGAAACTCTGCGGAGATCGAATCGATCATCTTCACCGCCACGGCCGGCTCGGATTCGATCCACTCGCTCAATGCGGTGAGCGTGTTCATCAAGAAGTGCGGCTGTATGTGCTTGCGCAGCAGTTCCACTTCCAGCCGCGCGGATTTGACTAGCGCCGCCTCGTGCGCGCGCCGGTCGCGGTGCACCTGCAGCGCGTGGGCGATAAGCAGGCATAGCAGCAGCGCATCCAGCGCCAGATACAGATTGAGGTCGGCGAACTGGAAGGGACTCCACAGCAAGGTGCCGAGGGTCAGCCCGAATCCGAGCAGTGCCGGCAAGCTGCCGCGTTGTCGCTGCCATGCGGCATGTGTCACCCAAATCGTGCACAGGGACAGGCCGAACAGGAACATCACTACGCTTTTGCCGTCCCAGCTCGGAACGATCATTGCGAGCACCACGCCTACACCCAACGTGACCCAGTACCAGCGCCCAGCTCGACCAGGGAAACGCACTTGAACGAAGGCCAGTAGCGCCGCATTGAGCAGTGCAGTTAGCCCGGTAACGACAATCAAGCGCAGCAAATGCCAGTTGTAGGTGTAGCCAAACCAAGCGCGCCAGGATTCGGCTATTAGCAGGGCGGCGCCGGCGATGCAAACCAAGCCGAGCAGTAGAAAAGCCCGCTCGCGGCGATCCCCCGCGTATATTACCAGCGCAAACACGCCCACCATCAGCATGCCGATTAGGCTGCTAAGCGCGGCCGTGGTGGAGGTACGCAAGAACCCCGAGAGGACGCGATAATCGCCCACCCAAACGCCCCAGTAGCCAGTGCTAGGCTCGAAGTGGCGGTGATGGGCTGAGCAGCGCAGTGCCAGATCGTGCGGGCCATCGCTGAGCAATCGGTCCGGGAGTTGCCACAGTCCTTGCACCGCGCCGGGAACCTCGTCCTTGGCCGTGTTGGCGGGATTGCCGTTGCGCACGATCACTTCGCCATCCCAGGCGACCTCACAGGCGGCCAACGCGGCGACTATCAATCCGGTGGGTTGGCCGTGCTCGACCTGCAGCGGCGAGAGGTCAACGCGGGCACGCAACACCAGGATGTGATCGGAGTCAGGCACGGTGTGGAAGCCGATACGCGGCCATGCCGCATCG
>QIMA01000182.1 GCA_003233535.1 Rhodanobacteraceae bacterium | reverse complement strand
GATGGTTAACGGCCAGCTAGTAGCCGTCACAGCAAAAGCCTGGTCGTCGACGGCGCGCGCGTTGCCGAATGCGACCTTGCGCGATAGTCCGTCTGGATCTCGCGCTGGCGTGCGATCAACCGCCACAAAACTTGTGTAGCGGGAGGCTAAGCCGAAGGTCAACGCGGTAGCCTCGATCTGTGGCCGTAGCTGCGACTCATCGCCACCGAGCCGCAGCTCATCCTCCAGCGAACCGATCAAACGCCGCCCGTACAGCCGCGCCACGCCTTCGTCTTGACGAACCCGCAGCGGCAGTTCGCGTTGCCAGGTTGCGCCCTGCCGGAGCCCTTCTACGCGCAGCTTGCCGGTGAGCTGTTTGCCGCGCAGCATGATCATCAGCGATTGGCCGGCGTACAAGTCGGGTAGCACCGCTGGCAGCGTCTGCACTGGCACCTCGCTGTGAATGCTCAAGCGGGTTAGTAGGGGAGAATTCAGCTGCTGCAATAGCTCGCCCATGCGCACCTCGGCCTCGGCCGGGTCGCGCACCATCAGCGCGCTGCCACGGCCCAGTTCGGCCGCCTTGCGCAGAAAGTGGGCGTTGGGTGCCGACCCGATTCCCACCGCAAACAGCCGAGCCGAGCCGGCGTCAGAGCTGACCTGGGCACTAATTTGATCTTCACTGCTCACTGCGCCATCGGTCACAAAAACCACTTGGCGTACCCGTTCGGCGTCGTCCGGCAGTGCAAAGGCCGATGCCAGTGCCGGAGCCATTAGCGTGCCACCGCTGGCACGCATGGCCTCGACGAAACCCAGGGCCTGGGCCAGATTGTCCGCACTCGGTGGCTGCGATTGCGCAAACAGCTGCACGTGATTGGAAGAAAAGCGGATCAGATTGAAGCGATCGACGTCAGTTAGCCCGCCGAGTGCAAGACGCGCAGCAGCCTTGGCCGCCGCTAGCGACACGCCCTGCATCGAGCCTGAGGTGTCCAGGACCAAGATCAGCTCACGCGGCAGCCGCGGGCCAGGATCGCTGGGCGGCACTAGCATCACCAGCGCGTACTGTTCGCCTGCAATCTCCTGCGTGAACAGAGCAGCCGACGGGGCATCGGCTGGGCGTGGCTCCCAGCGCAGCACCAGATCGCGATTGGCAACGATCGGCACGCTGCCGCTGCTTACTTCGTACTGCGTCCCGGAGCCGCTCACCTTAAGGCTGTGCGTGTTGGAGTAGGGTGCTTGCACCGGCACGCCTGCATCGATCCATAGCTCCACGCTCGCCCGCGGAGGCTCCCCATGCTCCGTTGAGGCCGCATCGAGCTGGCTGAAGGCACCGTCCAGATTGGGTGCCGCACCGAAGCGGGGTACCAGCGAAAGTGGTAGGACCAACTCGAAGCGCCCCTGTTCAAAGCGAACTTCATGACTTAGGCGCAGCTCCACTTCCACGCTCTCGCCCGGTCCGACTTCCGCCACGCGAGTGCGAAACAAATTGCCCTGCTGGTTCTCAACCAGAGCGGTTTTTCGACCCTCCAGCTTTGCCGCCTCATAGGTGACGCGGGCGTCCTGACGCAGCTGCACCTCGCCCTCGATCAGGCGCTCACCAATCCGCAGCGTGAGCCCATGTAGCGCCGCGCCCTCAGGCAGCGGAATGGTGTAGACGCCCTCCAGCCAGTCGCTGCTAGCGTTGACGAAGCGCTGACTAATGGTGGTCTCCACGAGCAAACCGCGAACGTCGCTGCTGTAGTGGGTGGCCAACGCCGGCGCGATCTGCTGGCCGTTATCAGACTCCCAGGTGAGACCTGCTTGCGCCCGCGGGCCAGCAAGCAGGGCGATAGCCACGAACAGCAACATCGCGCAGGCGAGGAACTTCGATTGCACGGAGGAAGGCATCGGTGTCTCCAGCGTTTCTCACCGGAAGGTCCCGGCGGATACAGACTCAGCCCACGGCCTGTTGCAGTGCGGGCAGGAGTAGGCGGGCTCGAGACCAGTCCGGGCGATTTGCGGGCAGCGGACGCTGCGAGGCGCGATTGCCTTGCTGCACCGCGCCTGTGTGCCTAAGCTCACAGCTATCCCTCTAAGCAGTGATCACTATGGCCAGGCAAATTGCCATCGTCGAAGACGAACCCTCGATCCGCGCCAACTACGCCGAGGCGCTGGGTCGCTATGGCTACGAGGTGAAGGCCTTTTCCAATCGCCCCGATGCTTCTGCGGCGTTCGCATTGCGTTTGCCCGACCTAGTGATGATCGATATCGGCCTGATGGATGAGCCAGAGGGCGGGTTCGAGCTATGCCGTGAGCTGCGCGCCCGCTCGCAGTCGCTGCCGATTATCTTTCTAACCGCGCGCGACGCCGACTTCGACATCATCTCGGGGTTACGCCTAGGCGCCGATGACTACCTGACCAAGGACATCAGTCTGCAGCATCTGCTGGCGCGAATTGTCTCTTTGTTTCGCCGTGCAGAGGCGCTAAGCAGGCCGCCAGGGCAAGAGGCTCTGTTAGAGCACGGACCGCTGTCGCTGGATGCCGAACGGATGATGGCCGATTGGAATAGCAAACCGGTGGCGTTGACCGTCACCGAATTTTGGATCGTGCATACGCTGGCCCGATACCCCGGTCACGTGAAAAACCGCGATCAGCTAATGAGCGCCGCCCAGGTTGTGGTCGACGAAGCCACCGTTACGTCTCACATCAAACGCATCCGCAAGAAATTCATCGCCGTCGACGCCGAGTTCGATGCGGTAGATACGGTGCATGGGGTTGGGTATCGGTGGAAGGCTTGAGCGTAGAGCAGTGCCAGGGGCCAGTACCAGGGGCCAGTGACCCCGCCAGTCCAGACTCTCCA
>QIMA01000295.1 GCA_003233535.1 Rhodanobacteraceae bacterium | reverse complement strand
GGAGCGGTGTAGTGGTTCATACACCCGACCGAGGAAAAATCGCTGGGCGATCAAGGACCTAGCGAGGGCGCGTGAAGTTTATGAAATATCCGGGCTAGGGGCGGGGTTTGTTGGCTTCAGCGGCCACAGCCCGCGACCCGTGGCGACCACGCCATGGCTCATAAATCTTGTACAGCGCCTGCAAGTCCGCCTGCATATCACCGCTGGGCATAAATACGTCGCAGATGCCGATGGTCTTTTCTGGATAGTGGAAATAGACCGGAACAATCGGCACGCCCGCGCCAACGGCGATGTGATAGAACCCGCTGCGCCATTGCTTTACTTCACGCCGAGTTCCCTCCGGGGCTAGCACCACCCAGAGCTGCTTACTGTTGGCAAATTGCTCGACGGTCTGGCCGACCACGCCGTTGGGATTGCTGCGATCGGTGGGTACACCACCGAATAGGCGCATGAACCAGCCCAATCCGGGGCTAAACAACGCGTCCTTGCCCATCCAAGTAGGCCGCAGATTCAACGCACTGGCAGCGGAGATACCGATGACGCCGTCCCAAGCTGCACTATGCGGCGCAGCGATGACGACGGCCTTGGGGATGTTGGGGAATTCACCAGTCACCCGCCAGCCAGTAAGCCGGACGACCCAGCGCCCCAGCGTGCGCAGAAACCAGCGCCCTTTCCAAACCGGTACCGCAGGCCCTAGCGCTGGCGGCAAGATCGTCCTCAACAGATTGGTCCCCGGAGGCAAGCCAAGCTGGCGCCGACGCGTCGCTGGGTGGTCATTCGTGATCCCCGTGTTTTTGTCTGAGCTTTTTAGTCTGTCCGCGGGCTTTCTTGCCGTCCAGCCGACGGCGCTTGGCACCCAGGCTCGGGCGCGTGGCAACTCTTGGCTTAGGCGCAGTCAGGAAGCGTTGCACAAAAGCGGCCAAACGGACCCTGGCATCAGTACGATTGCGCTCTAGAGATCGAAAGCGGTGCGCCTGAATGATCATGGTACCGTCTGCCAACAGTCGGCGGTCACGGGCCTGACTCAAACGCAATCGCGCTGCATCGCTTGGCCCCTGCAACTCGTGCAGATTGGCGCGTAGCTCAATCGCGGTGGAGACCTTGTTGACGTGCTGGCCGCCGGGTCCAGGCGAACGGACGGCGCGCTCGACCAGGGCCGACCACGGCAGCGACACTCCTTCAGCGATTTCCAAGCCGTCCATAGCCGCGCAGTCTAATCGAAAGCGGACTCGCTATTTGTCACCTTCTGCACCTTAGCAATGACCCCTGTCGCTTTCACGCGCCGTAGACAGTAATGAGAACGTACGGTGTCCTCCGTGATTGCGCTTAAGTTGACACCCAAAACGATTCAGCCGTAGCCGACGAAGGCGATTCGCGGCACCATAAGGACTTGATCACCTGGGGAGGTGCACATATGACTCGTGGAATGCTCCGTTTCGCTGCGCCGATCGCGCTGAGTTTTACTGCTGCGCTGTCTGCGCAAGCAGCGGCAATCGCTGAGGCCGACCGCACCGCCGTGGTGCTCGACTTGGGCAGCGGCGAACAATGGCAGTGGAACAGCGCACGCGCGCCGACCCGGTATACGCCCTGCTCCACATTCAAGCTGCCGAATGCGCTAATCGGCCTGGAAAGCGGCGCCATCACGCTGGACAAGAACGGGGCCGGCTACGACATCGTGCGCGACCCAATACAGCCTTGGTGGCCGGATACTTGGTCGCGCTCACAGGATTTGAGCTCGGCCTTGAAACGCTCCACCGTTTGGTACTTCCAGGCTCTGGCGCGCAAAGTCGGACTCGGCACGTACACAAATTGGCTACGCCATTTCAACTACGGCAATCAAAACACCGGTGGTGGCGTCGATCAATTTTGGTTGGGCAGCTCACTGCGCATCTCAGCCATTGAACAAGTGCATTTCGTCGGCGCGTTGGAGCGAGGTGAGCTGGGATTGAAGGCTGACAACGTCAGCGCAGTCACTGGCTCGCTAGTGATCGAGCAGGGTCAAGACTGGAACTGGTGGGGCAAAACCGGCGGCTGTTTGGCGCACGATGGCCGTTGGATCGGCTGGCTAGTAGGCGCGCTGACCAAGCCCGACGGGCATTACGCTTATGCGGTGAATATTTCCGGTGAAAACTGGGATGTGGTCCAAAGTGCGCGAGTGGACATTGCACGCCAAGCCTTGCGAGACGCCGGGGCGCTCTAGTTAGGTTAGTCTTCGAACCTTGCCGTGATTGAGACCGTTGATGTCCGATGTGGTGCGCAAGATCTGCATGTTGGGTGACTTTGGGGTCGGCAAGACCAGCTTAGTCGCGCGCTTTGTAGCAAACAGCTTCTCGGACAAGTACCTGACCACGGTCGGCGTTAAGACCGATACCAAACTGGTTGAACTGGAGCAGCGACGAGTCAAACTGGTGCTCTGGGATATCGCCGGCAAGGACGTGCTTGATGCCCTCAAGCTCGCTTATCTGCGCGGCAGTGCGGGTTTGGTGATGGTCGCCGATGGCACGCGCGCACCCACGCTCAACAGCGCGAAACAGTTGCTGTGCCAGGCGCGCGAGGAACTCGGTGAGGTAGCGGCCGTGCTGCTGGTGAACAAGTTCGATCTCTTCGATCAATGGGAAATCGCGCCTAGCCAGCTGGCCGAGCTACGCGAGCTATTGCCGGTGTTTGAAACCAGCGCACTCAGTGGCGAAAGCGTCGAGGAGGCATTCACTGTGCTGGCGCAAGGTCTGCTCCAAGAGTCGGTTCAACGTTATTTACGGCGAGAGTCGGTTGCGCCTGCGCCAACCGCTAGTCTGAGTTTCGACGGGGACTGGAATTTGCTGGCCCGCGCCGGCGACCTAACCGCTTTCGGCCTGGAAGCGCTCAGCGACGAGGTCCTGGAACGGCGCTTTCGCGAGTTGTGCATGGGCCAATCGCGACTGGGCGGCACTCGGCTCAATCAGCTCGATGTGGGTGACGGGCATAGCGCGGACGTCCACCTAGTCGCAGAACAGGCGCAGGTGCACGTGGTCTTGATCGATGTACGCAGCAGCGTCGAACGGGAACGTTCCTGGCAACAAAATGCCCAGGAAGCCAAGTTGCGCAGCTATGAACAAGGTCGTCAGCTGCGCGAACTCCGCCAACAGCGCGTGCTTTTAGAGTCCGAGCGCGATGCGGCGAAGGCGCAAGTCGCCGAACTCACCGCGCGCGCCGAAC
This sequence comes from Rhodanobacteraceae bacterium, assembly GCA_003233535.1. Lineage (GTDB taxonomy): Bacteria > Pseudomonadota > Gammaproteobacteria > Xanthomonadales > SZUA-5 > SZUA-5. The sequence continues at coordinate 1,866 of QIMA01000295.1, read as the reverse complement.
TGTTCGATCAGCGATTGCTGGCGATGCTTGCCGAGCTAGACGGTCAAGCTCAGCGTTTGCTGGCACTGCCACCCGAACACCGTGGCCGACAACGCGAAACCGCTCTGTTTACGCAGTCAGTGGCTCAAGCGGACGCGTGTCGCGCCAGTCTGCAGCAGGCCATCGCCAGGATCAATGGACGAAGCGAAGACAGCGATGCACAGATAGACATCGATGACCTGTCTGCCGAACTGTATGCCAGCGTTGCAGCGCAGTTGCACAGCGGCCAGATCGCCCTGAATCTGCGGCTGCAGCAGCACAGCCCTGAACCGCTACGCGGGATCACCGATGCGGTGGCGGAAACGTTTCATTTCGCGCTTTGGTTAACCCTGTTGCGCAGCCGCAACGAAGTGGACGCCGTGCTGCGCTGGGACGGTCAGTTCGTCCAACTGCAGTTGCACAGCGATGCTAACGACTTTGATCTTAAGGCAGCCGAATTGCTCTGGGATCAGCGCTTGCCAGAGCCTGATGCAAACGCGCTTGAGCGCGCCTTATTCGGCCTCGGACGCTGCGCCCAGCGCTATCACGGCCGCGTATTGGAACAGCGTGATGACGATGGCAAACACCGGCTTTTGGTGTCGCTGCCCAGCAAGGCCGAGACGCCCAGCGGTGAGATAACTTCGCCGGGGTTCATCGGCCCACTAGGCCTGGTCAGCGCAGATTCGGAATACGCCGAGGAATGGGTGGCACAGTTGGCCGCTCGAGGCATCGGTTTGAGCATCCACCCGGCGACCGATGAATCACTCCGTAGGCTCTACAACAACGCACCGCCGGCGATGATCTTCGACCTAGACAGCGCCCCGGACGGCCGCAGCATGGCCTATAGAATGCGCGCTCGCGGGTATCCCGGGATGTTGCTTGCCCTGGGTTCGGAGGGCAACACTATGAGCGGCAGCATGGCCGCAACCTGGTCTAGCGCGCTGCCCCGAGACTGCACAGTTAGGCGCTTGCTGCGCACTTTGGCCGGCCGCAGCGCTGGTTGAGAGCGGGCTGGCATGCATACTTGGCGGCAAGAAGGGGCATGTACACGGCAACGTCGATTCCTAAAGTGCGACGGCTGGCTAGGGAGTGATGCCGGTGTTCGGGCATGCTGGTTAAAGCGAACAGCGCTGTAGGCGACCGTCAGGCGCGGGAACCTTTGGTGTCGATAGAGGGTCCTCAGATAGCATGCGCGGGAGCTTTGTATGCCGAAACATTCAGCCATTCGCGGACCGACGACAACGATGGGCACTGCGAGCAACGCTGCAGTCCGCCTAACCCTGCTGTGTGTCGGTCGTCCGTCCGAGCTGGAGCCGGCCAGAAACTTGGCTGAGCGACTGCGCATTCAGGGCGAAGAAGCGGTGCTGCTGTTAGCACCCACGCTACGCGATACCGATACAGTTGGTGCCGAGTTGATCCCCTTGCCGAAAGGCTGGTGGGGCCGTGGGCCTGGTGGATTGTGGTGGCTGCGGCAGTTGATTCGACGACTGCAGCCAGACCGGGTCGTGGTAGGCGGATTTAGCACCGCGGCCATGGCTGCGGTGCTCGCCGGTCGCGCTGGCGCAACCTCCCTGGCGGTATTCGAGCCGCTGCCGTTCTGCCAACGAGCCGCGCTCAACCGCGGCCTTGGTGTTGAGGTGTGCCTGCGCAGTTGGCTGAGCAGACACCTGCCCGGGCGCACGCCGTCTTCGCTGCTCCTAGCTGGAACCAAGCACGCGGAATCAGTTCGACTTACTTGTGGGACACCACGCTAAAATGCTAGCCCGGATATTTCATGAACTCGCGCGATGATCGCGCAGGACATTGATTGCCCAGTGGTTTTTTCGAAGGAGCGGTGTAGTGGTTCAT
>QIMA01000482.1 GCA_003233535.1 Rhodanobacteraceae bacterium | reverse complement strand
GATCAGTCTCCTCAGCGCTATCGGATTGATGGTGCAGTCGTCGCTGAAACAACGATGAGCAAGTGCCTCGCTCAGTTCTGCTCCTGCTGCGCCGGATCGGCCAGCGTTAAGGAACGTAGCAGCACACCGGCCTGGGTCCGATTGCGCACATTGAGTTTTTCAAACAGTGCCGAGACGTGGGCTTTGACGGTGCGTTCGGTGATATTGAGTTCATCAGCAATCTGTTTATTCAGCCGACCCTGAGCAACCCGCGTCAGCACCTTGAGCTGCTGGGGTGTCAGGCTGGCCAAACGGCCGGCGAGTTCCCGATCTTTACTATGCGGGTCGGCGGCACGCACTGCGGATCGCAGTTCGGCCGGAATGTACTCGCGGCAATCCAGTACGCAATCCAGCGCCAAGCCAAGCTCTTCGATACCGGCGCGCTTGGGCAGGAACCCAGCCGCGCCGTGGTCGAGACTGCGGCGAATAACCAGCGGGTCATCATTGGCCGAAATCATCATCACCGCTACGGCCGGGAATTCGCTGCGCAGCAGACTCAAACCGACCAATCCGTGGCTGTCCGGCATGTGCAAATCGAGCAGCACCAAATCGATTTCCGACGATTCGCGCAACACCACTAACGCCTCTTCCAGGTTGCCCGCTTCCAGCACGGTCGTCTCAGCATGCACACCGAGCACAGCCTGCCGGAGAGCGAGGCGAAACATCGGGTGATCGTCGGCGATTAGAAGGGTTAGCATGTGGAACTGCTCTTAATACTGGCTACTGGTACTGGGCTCTTAAGCTACCGTCCAGCCGCCATCAACGACAATGCTCTGACCGGTAATGTTGCGCGCCGCTGGGCTAATCAGGAAGGTGCTAATTCCGGCCAATTCCTCGAAACTGATGAACACGCCCTTGGGCATCGGCTTAAGCATGATTTCACGGATCACCTGATCCTCTGGGATGCCGTTACTGCGCGCTTGGTCGGCGATTTGTTTGTCCACTAGCGGTGTCTTTACGTAGGTGGGGCAGATCGTGTTGATGGTGATGTCGGTGTCGGCGGTTTCCAAGGCCATCACTTTGGAAAAGCCGATCAGCCCGTGTTTGGCGGCGACGTAGGCGCTCTTGTAGCGACTGGCGACAAGTGAATGAATGGAGCCGATATTGACGATGCGACCAAACTCCCGTTCACGCATGCCCGGCAGGACAGCGCGGGTCAGGCGGGCAACTCCGATCAGCATGACCTGAATCAGCAGCTCCCATTTTTCCATCGGGAATTCTTCCAGTGCACTGACATGTTGTAGCCCGGCGTTGTTGACTAGCACATCGACCGGTCGACCTAGCGCCGCGATGGCGCTGGTGATGGACTCCTCGCTGCTGACGTCGAGCACGTGGCTTTCTGCCGAACCGCCTGCGTTGGTGATTTCCTGGGCGAGTTCGGTGATGCTAGCGGCGGCCAAATCGGTGAGTATCAGGTGGTGGCCGTCTGCGGCTAGGCAGCGCGCGATACCAGCACCAATGCCGCTACCAGCGCCGGTGACTAGAATGCTTCGTAGGGTCATGGTTTCTTCAAAGGTGAGGGCTGCATCCGCGCAGGTTAGCAGCGAGCGGACGCGGGCGCAGTGGTACCTTGGTGCAATAGGTGGACTGCGAGCACTGCAGCACTATCGCAGGACTAAGCGGCGCGATGCGGAGGGTGGCGGTGAAGCGAATTGGGGTCTTGAACTATCGGTTTGTCGGCGACGTGCAGCGACGACTATTCAGCACCGCCGTCGTAGGCTGCTTACTCTCGCTTAGCGCATGCGTCAGCAATGGACCGGAGATGAAACAGAGTCCCGAACCGCCCGTCTTATCGGCCGAGTCATTCATAGATGGTCCGATTCGAATCACCACGCATCGCCAGGATGACGATCTGCTGTCGGCGGGCCTCGGGCTGGGTGGGCTGCAGGGCGTACCGGCACTGTTTGCCGATGCTGAGCAACCGAGCGCAGCGGAACTACGCCGGCGCGCGATTCATCAGAACTGGAAAGGCATTGCCGATCTGAGCCCGCTGGGCGGTTACGGCAGCAGCTACGGGCGGGTGGTCGACGTGCCTGGTCGTGAGTACCACGCCTTTGCGCGCATTCCGGGTGCTGGCTCAACGCATCGCGTCCTTGCCCAAATACCAGACAGCTTCGACAAGCAGGCGCGTTGTTTGGTGGTCAGTCCCGCTTCCGGTTCGCGCGGTATTTATGGTGCCATGGCGGTAGGTGGGGCCTGGGGCTTGCCGCGCGGATGCGCCGTGGTTTACACAGATAAAGGTGCGGGCAGCGGCTTTTTTGATCTAGCCAGCCGCACCGGCGTTGCTCTGGACGGCACCCGTGCCGGTGCCGATGCGGCGCTCGAATTCTCGCCGGCGGGCGAGGGCGTTGGTGTGGCGGTTAAGCACGCACATTCCACGGACAATCCGGAGGCGGACTGGGGTCGGCATACGCTGCAGGCACTGCAGTTTGGCCTGCATGCTCTCGATCAGGCGTTCCCGGAGCTGGTGCCGTTCACGGCAGAGAATACGCGGATCATCGGTGTGGCCGTCTCCAACGGCGCTGGGGCGCTATTGCGTGCAGCGGAGTTGGACGAGCAGCGCTGGTTTGACGCGGTAATCGCCGGTGAGCCCAATATCACGCCGCCTGGCGGTCGGCCGCTCATCGACTACGCGCTGGAAGCGGCGATTTATCAGCCGTGTGCTTGGTATGTCGCGGCGAAGGGCCCGCAGCTGGCCTTCCCGCAGGTGATGCAAAAGCAAGCTCAGGCGCGCTGCTCCGCGCTCGCTGAACGCGGCTTACTCAACGGCGCTGATCTCAAACAGCAGTCTGCTGATGCCCTGGC
>QIMA01000513.1 GCA_003233535.1 Rhodanobacteraceae bacterium | reverse complement strand
CGGCGGCACCCAAGTGGAGGTTTTCTTGCCCCTATCGTCAGATCAAGTCGGTACCGGCGGCGCGACGGATATCGATCATGGCTCGTAGACGCCATCACGCAACAACCAAGCGCTTGGCCCTTGATGAGCGTTCAGAAACACAGCCCAAGGCGCCGGAAGCCTGCATTGTGGTTGTTCAAGGAAAACAGCTTGGGCATCGGATCGAAGTGGGTGACAAGCCAATTACCGTTGGCCGCGTACCGGAGGCCGAATTGTGTTTGCCGGACCACAGCGTGTCTAGGCGGCACTGCCGGGTTGAGGTGTTTTCCGGTCACTACGAGATTTGTGACTTGGGCTCAACCAATCAAACCTTCGTCAACGGCGTGGCCGTAGAGCGTGCTGCATTGAATGACGGGGATCGCATAGAAGTCGGTCGTAACGTGCTCAAGTTCTTCGGCAAGGAGAGCGGTGAGGCCGACTACCACAGCGTGCTGCTGGAGCTGGCTTTACGCGACAGTTTGACCGGTTTGCTGGTGCGGCGCCGCTTCCGCGAGTTGCTCGATTCAACGTTGGCTACGGCACCTAAGCCATTGGAAGTAGGGCTCATGATCCTGGATCTGGATCACTTTAAGCCGGTCAATGATCGACTCGGCCACCTCGCAGGTGACCAGGTTTTGCGGGTCTGCTCGGCGGTCCTACGTGCTGGCGTGCCCGAACAAGCCATCGTCGGTAGACTCGGTGGCGAAGAGTTCTCCGTGCTTTTACCTCGGACCAATGCGGAGCAACTGCTGGCTTTGGCCGACGCGCTGCGTGAAGAGCAGGCTCGTCAGGCTGTACGAATCGAAGAAGAAGTGGTCCAGGTAACCGTCAGTATCGGCTGCGCGATGTGGCAACCGGCGATGCAGGATGCCGGAATACTGCTGCGCTCGGCAGACAAGGCGCTCTACAAGGCGAAAGACGCAGGGCGCAATTGCGTCCTGATGTACGCCGACAAGATCTGACAACGCCAACCGGCGACGAGACTAGTCCGATCGGCTCGCGCCCTGCCGCGACAGATGTCGAGTAGGCGTCGACTATGCCGAATACTTGGCCGGTGAGCCGGTGTTGACGATGACGACTCGATCGCCGGCAGCTAGCAATCCGCGGTCCAGAATCTCTGGCAGTGCCGCCAAGCAGGCCGCACCCTCGGGGCAAAGCTGCGCGGGGCAAGCGGTCAGACTGGCTTGCAACGCAGCGTTGATTAGACCTTCCTCCACGGCCAGCGCGGCACCGCCGGTTTGCTGGATGATTTGCAGTACTTTGAAATGGCCCACGCCGCCAGGAACGTTGAGTCCGACGGCACTGGTCTGTCCGGCCTGCACAACTTCCGTATCGCTGGCGCCGGAATCGAAAGCATTAACCAACGGTGGCGTTTGGCTGCTTTGCACGCAGATCATTTTCGGCCGCTTGGATCCAATCAGGCCGAGCGCCTGCAGTTCATCAAACGCCTTGGCCATGCCGAGTACGCCGGTGCCGCCGCCAGTGGGGTAGATGATCGCGTCAGGAACCGACCATCCCGTGCGGTCCTGCTGCGGGCGCGGCTCCGCCAACTCTAATCCCAAGGTTTTTTTGCCCTCGATGCGCCAGCCAGGTTCCTGGAACGTGGCGCAGTTGAAATAGCCTTCGCTAAGCCAATTTTCCCGCACCCAGGCGCCAGCCTCGCGAATGGTTCCCGGCAGCGTGTGCATGCGAATCCGATTTGGGTACTCGCGGGCTAGGCTGGCGACGCGCTGCTGAATCGGTGCTGGGGTGTCGTCGGGCATTGCCACGCCCACGTTGAGCCCGGCTTCCAAACCGTACCAAGCCAGCGAGTCTCCGGCGTTGCCTTGCGTTGGCACCGCCAGCTGAGTAATGCGCAGATGCCTAGCCATAGCCACTGCCATCGCCATGCCGCGATCTTTGAAGCTGCGCGTCGGGTTGGCGCCCCAGCCCGGGTGCGGTTCGCCTTCGTCCTTAATCCAAAGATTGAGGCCGGCCTGTTTGCTGAGAGCGGTTGCATAGGGCAATTCTGGCGTGTAGCCCTCGCCGCGGGCGACGATTGAGGCAGCGTCTTTGGGATTGGCGATGTCCAATCCGAGCACGGCGCCAAACCGCCACAGATCGGGTCGGCGCGGTTGATACCACTGCAGGTTCGGCAACTCGCGCTTGAGTCGGTCAGTATCGAGTTCCATCTGCACCGGCCGGCCATCGACTGGATCGAGGTTCATCGGCTGGTCGAAGGGGTAGGCGGTCTCGCTGGCGATACCGCGCAAACAACTGACGTAGCTCAATCTGGCTGCTCCAGGTAAACCGAAGGCGCCAATCTTACAGCCGCTGTGCGGCTTCGCTGAGCAGTTTGAGTAGACGGTCGAGATTTTCGCGATCATCGCCGTTCAAACTGGCCAATAGCTGCTGCTCTAATGCCATGGCGGCGGGAACCACCTGTGCGTAGACCTCGCGGCCCTGTTCGGTGAGCCGTAAGCGAGTTCTGCGCCGATCGCTGAAATCGGCGTGCCTGGACAGGCGCGAGGATTTCACTAACCGGTCGACCGCTCGACTCACTGCCACTTTGTCCATCGCCGTGCGTTCCACGACTTCGCTGGCAGTCAGCCCAGGGGAAGGACCGATGACCGCGATTACTCGCCACTCGGTCATGCCCAGCGCATAGCGTTGCGCATACTCGGCGGCAATGGCGCTACTGACTAGATTAGAAAGCACGCTCAGCCGGTAGGGGATGAAGTGCTCAAGGTCTAACTCAGTTTCGCGGCTGCTGGGGGCATTCTCGGGTGGGCTCAATCCGATCTCCGTGTGCTTCGAAGCGGGCGCCTTGCAAACTATCAAGTTTCGCTGAACGCTTGCTGCGCTGCGTC
>QIMA01000358.1 GCA_003233535.1 Rhodanobacteraceae bacterium | reverse complement strand
GACAATCATCAGCCCGCGCCGTTTCATGATTAGCGCAGGGCTGAGAAAGGGGGAAGGGCCCAGGGCAGAGGGCCTAGGGGTGCGCTCGGCGAAAACCGGCGGGAATTGGCGGACCAACTCGCGCTGGTTACAGATTCTGCTCTAGCCGTGGCCCATTTTCCCTGAGCCATTCCTTCGTCTTGTCGGCCATGGGGTGCTGCGCTCTGACAATATTCCAAAATCGCGGAGTGTGATTGGGTTCGTCGAGCTTGAGCGATTGTGCCGCGTTCATTGCCATCTCCGTACCGCTGACCGTCCCAGTTCAGTGAGCCTGTACCGCTGATTCCTGGCCCGCGGCGTATCCGGCTGAGTCATTTCCACTAAGCCCTGCTTCAATGCGGGTTGCAAGTAGTTGTACAGAAAGCTCGGCCGGTGCTTCAACTTGAGATCCTGCATCAATTCCCTGGCCGAGCAGCAATCCCCTCGTAACGCCAACAGCAGCCTTTTTACTTGTTCGGTTGCCTGTACGCTTTCTTGTTCGGTGTGGGCAGCCGACTGCAGGGCATGCAGGATCATCTGCAGCATAAACGCAATGAACTGCGTCGATTCGCCGGCCTGGTTACAGGCATTAAGCGCGGCGTAGTAGTCCGCGCGATGGTCGCGGATCAGGCTTTCCACCGGCATGCTCGCGAACACGGGCCGCCAGCGGCTCAGGATCAGCGTCTGCCACAGCCGGCCCATGCGGCCATTGCCATCGTCAAACGGGTGGATGAACTCGAACTCGTAGTGGAACACCGTGCTGACGATCAAGGGATGCTCATCGGTCTCGGCCAGCCATTCGAGCAACGTGGCCATCAACGTTGGCACCCGTGATGCCTGTGGCGCGACATGGATCACACCCTGCGCGCCATGCACGCCAACGGCGCCGATACGGTAGCTGCCCAACTCATCCACCAGCCCCGCCATCAGCAGCGTATGCGCGGCAAGCAGGTCAGGCTCTTCATGCGGCGCCCAGCCGGGCATTGCTTCGTAGGCGGCAAAGGCGTTGCGCACCTCCTGCAACTCACGTGGCTGCGCCAGCACCCTTTTCCCTTCCAGCACCGCCGTCACTTGGTCCAGGTTCAGGGTATTGCCTTCGATCTCCAGCGACGCCTGGATGGTCTTGAGGCGATTGACACGATGCAGTTGCGGTTTGGCATTCGGCTGCTCAACCGCCTGAATCCGCCCCAAGGCCTCACCGATCTGCTCGACCAGCGCCAGGATGGCAGGGGTGATCTGAAAGGGCGGCTGGTAGCTCATGCGCATCAGCGCTGATGCGCATCGGAGCGTGGGTATCGGGGCATCAGCACCAAGTTACCCAGGCGATGAGTCCATTTCTGCCTCTGCTCCTCGGTGAAATCCTTGCGCCACTGGCTGTCCACCTTGCCAGTAACGACGGCTTCATCTGGCCGGGGCTGAGGTTGCAGTGCAAGTCGAACCCTATCCCTACTGCCCCGAAACGTCACCACCAGCACGTCCCGAAAAGACGGCTGTTCCGGGTCGACGGCCTCAACGGCGGTCACTCCGTGAAAAACCCGGTGATCGTCCACGAGCGCTGCGTCAAAGGGCTTAGTCAGGGTGAACGCGCCTAGCTCTGCACCTTCCAGCGAATGGATAGACGTCGTGCCGCTGGCAATATTGTGGCGGGCAATCATCAGCACTAAGACGAAATCCACACCGTCGCGATGTTTACCCTCTGGGGTCGGCAATCCGGGCTGACCGGTTTGCGCCTCAATGCGGAACTGGTGCACTTCGATATGCCAGCGCCGCGTGTGTGGAGCACGCTCGCCAAAACAGCGCCGAGCGTAGTCTAGGACCGTGCCCATGGATTTGGACTCACCCGCGCTTTTCGCGATGGGCTCGAACCAGCGTTCAACGCCGCCGTTAAGGCGATTGTAGTCGACGCCTTGATAGTGCGGCTGATGCTCTGCACGAATTACCTGAGCATCGCCATCAGCCCCATAAACGGCGTATCGACGCTTCCGATAGCGACCCTGGTCGGCCATGTATGAGTCTGTTTTGAGATCGTTCCAGCTGTCCGCGAACTCCGCCCAGTCGTCGAGCGATCCGACTTCTAACAGCAGCGCGCGCATCTGCTCGGCCTCGATGAACGCAAACCCCTGCGCGTCGAGATTCGGCTTGAGATGGGAGAGCTGCTGCTTGACGCTAAAAGGCATGGGTTGGTGAACCGTGGGTCGCAATGGAGATCATAGGGGCTCGCGGTCAGAGTGCGAGCGACCCCGAGCAATAGCGCCTACCCGCGCTGCCGCACCGCCTCAAATAGAAACACGCCGGCGGCGACCGACACGTTCAGACTTTCCACGTCTACGGCCATCGGTATGCGCAGCAGGTGGTCGCACTTCTCTCGGGTCAGCTTGCGCATGCCCTCGCCTTCGGCTCCCAGCACGAAGGCAAACGGACCCTTGTAGTCCTGCTTATACAGCGTCTGCTTGGCTTCGCCCGCGGCACCGGCAATCCACACCCCTGCGGCCTTGAGTTGCTCCATGCAGCGAGCCAAATTGGTGACCTGCACTAGCGGTACGATCAGGCTGGTCCCGGCCGACGCCCGGTGGACTGCTGGGGTCAACCCGGCCGCACGATCCTTGGGCACAATGACCGCATCCACGCCGCTGGCCGCCGCAACGCGCAAACAGGCGCCGAGGTTGTGTGGATCCTGAACCTGATCAAGGATCAGCAGCAGCGGATTGCTGGCCTTCTCCACTAGCTCCGCTAGATCACCGTCATGCAGCGTTGGCAGCGGACGAAAGCGCGCGGCAATACCCTGATGGCGTTCATCGCCAGCAACCTTGTTCAACCCGTTGCTATCGACTCGCTGAACCGCAATGCCGGC
>QIMA01000038.1 GCA_003233535.1 Rhodanobacteraceae bacterium | reverse complement strand
CCGACCCAGCCGAACGCCGACGGGTGATTTCCTCAGCCAAGGTACTGATCGGCCAGGCCGCGCGCAAAATCGGGCAAGAAGCGGTCCAACTGCACGGCGGCATGGGCATGACCGACGAGCTCAACGTGTCTCACTACTTCAAGCGACTGCTCGCCTTCGAGCTGCGCGGCGGCACTACCGCAGAACACATGGGACGCTTGGCCGCGGGAGTGAGTGCCGGCTAGCCGGCGACTCGCTCAATACTGTTGGAGAGTCGTCAGAGTGCAGCGACTAAGCAAACCGCTCCAGCGTCCAATCGCCCAATTCGTGCAGTGACGAACTAACCCGCAGGCAGCGCTGGGTGAGATGTGTCTGTGGCGTTTTAAGGTCCGGCACAAGAACCACCTGCATGCCAGCGGCAAGGGCGGCCTCCGCACCGTGATCGCTGTCCTCGAAGGCCAAACACTCCTGCGGATGCACCTTGAGTCGCTCAGCGGCGAGAAGGTAAACGTCGGGATCGGGTTTGCTCCGCGGCACCTCGTCTCCACCTGCCCATGATCGCAAGTAGCGCAGCAAATCGTGTTGGCCTAATCGGTGCTCAACTTCGGCTACCGGGGAGGATGAAGCCACCGCGCAGCGGATCTGCTCACCATGCAGTCGGCCCAAGATCTCCCGAGCGCCGGGGCGCAAGTCTGGACGCAGCAGCCCTTGCGCGTAGCGCCGATGAATCTCATCGCGGATCGATCCAGCGATATCGTGACCGCCTACCGCAGCGGCTAACAGATCGGCGCAAGCCTGGCCCACCAGACCAATCGAGGGAATCAGTTGCTCGGCAGTCAGCGCGATCTCGCGCCGCTGCGCAGCCGCTAGCCATTCACTGATCAGCAGCCGTTCGCTGTCGATCAGTAGGCCATCCATGTCGAATATAGCGGTGCTCAGCCGCATGTGCGATGCCGGTTCGGGAAGTAGAGCGGAGAATACATCCTCCAACCGATACGCCGATCAATCGCGCGATCCGATTCAGCAGCGATTGCGTGAATGCCAGCACTGCACGGATTGTCGCCAGACCAGTTGCAGCGTGGTCAAAGAGTGCCCCTGCATGATTGATTTCAGACGCTCAAAATCGTAGTTCAGCGCGCTGAACTCGCGGCTGCGATGACCAAATACCAGGCGCCAGCGTAGGCCACGGCAGACGGAATGGCTGAATCCAACTCCCGCCACTTCCAACCGCTAGTTTGCAGAACTTGAGCCAGCAGGGCGGGGTCCGGGGCTAGCCCGGAATTTCATAAACTTCACGCGCCCTGGCTAGGCCCTTGATCGCTCCGTAATTCGCGGCAGAACATCACCACCTCCACGAGAGGTATGCCCATCAATTCATACACAAAACCTATCGAATGTATTGAAATAAACGATTTTATCTATTACCCGAAATGCGCGAAGATAGCCTCACAGTTGGAATCAACCGACCAAGGGAGAGCAGCATGTCATCCGAATCCAAATGCCCGTTTGCGAGCGGCGCGCCTACCCATGCCGTAGCCGGCGCGCAGTCCAACGCGGACTGGTGGCCGAATCAGCTAAACCTGAGAATCCTGCACCAACACTCGGCCAAGTCCGACCCGATGGGCAAAGACTTCAACTACGCTCAGGAATTCAAGATGCTCGACTTGGATGCGGTCACTGCGGATCTGACCGCGCTAATGACCGACTCGCAGGACTGGTGGCCAGCCGACTACGGCCACTACGGCCCGTTCTTTATTCGGATGACTTGGCACGCTGCCGGTACCTACCGCATCAGCGATGGTCGCGGCGGCGGCGCCACCGGCTCGCAGCGTTTTGCGCCGCTCAACAGCTGGCCCGACAACGGCAATCTGGACAAGGCTCGCCGTTTACTCTGGCCGATCAAGCAAAAGTACGGCCGCAAGCTGTCGTGGGCCGATCTGCTGGTGTTAGCCGGCAACGTCGCGCTGGAATCGATGGGCTTTAAGACCTTCGGCTACGCTGGCGGTCGGGCAGACATTTGGGAACCAGAAGGCGACATCTACTGGGGTCCCGAAGCCGAATGGCTGGGCGACAAGCGCTACAGCGGCGATCGCGAATTAGCCAACCCGCTAGGCGCGGTGCAGATGGGTCTGATCTACGTCAATCCTGAAGGGCCGAACGGCAACCCGGACCCGCTGGCCTCGGCCCGCGATATCCGCGAGACCTTCGCGCGGATGGCGATGAACGACGAAGAGACCGTCGCGCTCACAGCCGGCGGCCATACCTTCGGTAAGACCCATGGCGCTGGCGATACCGCCAACGTCGGACCAGAGCCTGAAGGGGCCGGCATCGAAGGCCAAGGTTTGGGCTGGAAGAACAGCTACGGCAGCGGCAAAGGTGGCGACACCATCACCAGCGGGCTGGAGGGCGCATGGACGCCCACTCCGACCAAGTGGGACAACAGCTACTTTGAAACCCTGTTCGGCTTCGAGTGGGAGCTGACCAAGAGCCCGGCTGGCGCCCAGCAGTGGGTGCCCGTCAACGGCGAGGGTGCCAGCCTGGTGCCAGACGCGCACGACCCGAGCAAACGCCACGCGCCAATCATGTCCACCGCCGACATGGCGATGCGCATGGACCCGGCATACGAGAAGATCTCGCGGCGCTTCATGGAAAATCCAAACGAGTTCGCCAATGCCTTCGCACGCGCCTGGTACAAACTGCTGCATCGCGACATGGGCCCGGTGTCGCGCCACCTCGGGCCACTGGTCCCGAGCGAGGAGCTGATTTGGCAAGATCCGATTCCGGCGGTTAATCATGAACTAGTTAATGATGCAGACGTCGCCGCTGTGAAGAGTCAGATTCTCGACAGTGGCCTGTCGATCTCCGAGCTGGTGCGGACCGCCTGGTCCTCGGCCT
>QIMA01000330.1 GCA_003233535.1 Rhodanobacteraceae bacterium | reverse complement strand
AGTGCTGCGCATGCGCAGATCTTCGATTCGCAGGCTCGCCCCTGCAGCTACTGATAGCAGCGGCTGGGTAGCCACGGCGACAAGTTCGGCGTTGCTGCCGATCAGGCTAACTTCGCCAAATACCTGCAACGGTTCGTCCGTGGCGCCTGCCGAAGGATGAAACAGCGTTTGCTCAGCGGCGAGCTCAATCTGCAGTGGCCTAGCGGCCGCCTCGCTTTGCGAAAGCGCCCAGGCCAGACGATTCCCCGCGCTATCGCCCAGATCTTCGAGCGTGTCGCCGATGCGAATTACCGCCAGCGTATCGCTGTCATTGTCGATCACGCGCAGGCTAAATCCGTCCAAGACTGCCGCCGCTCCCTGCGCAGTCATGCTCACGTCAACGCTGTAGCTTTCCTCGCTGACAACGTCCTCGCTAGCAGTCAAACGAATCGTTTTCTCGCCCCCTTCGCCAGACTCCCAGCTCAGCTCAACCGTGTTGGCTGCAATCCCTACAACCGGCACGAACAGCAATCCTAGACTCGCCGAGCCAGACAGATCGCCTTCGCGAGCGAAGCGCAAGTTGATGCTGCCGCCCTCAACGAGTTGCCGTGGTCCTTCCAACAAGGCGATTCGTGAGGACGCATTAACTAACAGCGATTGCGTCTGATCGCGCCCCCCGACATCGTTCGAACTGCCGTTTTCGTTGTCGTAGTTGGTCCAATGGCCGAGATTCCAGCCAACCGGCGTACTCGGATCAGCGTCCAAGGCCCGACCGATCAAATCCAAGGCAAACACGTCTAGCTGTGCGGAACCGGCGGGGAAATCGCTAGGCACGCTGAACTCCACGGCGAAACTATCTTCTCGATAGGCCAGAAAGCTATCGCCATTTGCGTCAGGCGCACCCAACCAACGACCTAGCTCGGTCGCTAAGTCCAGCCGCTGCCCGCCGCTAAGCAGCGCAATCACCGGAAGCAGAGAATTCGCGGTCTGTCCGGGAAAAACTTGGCTCTGACCGTTCACCCGATCGCGCATCGGCCGGTCAAAACTCACGACTACACGATAATCTCGTCCCGCCTGCAACCCTTGATTGGTGGCGACATCCAAACGCCGTTCGATGCCTGCTGCAAGCCAGCGGGACTGATAAACCACCGCCTTCGTCGCGTTATCGACCACTTTCACCGCGCGCACCGAGGCCGGTCCTGAAGCGTGATAGAGCAACACCCGGTGCGAGGCGCTGAGCTGATCACGGACGCGCCGGACTTCGCTTTCGGGAAGGATAAACCCGTCGTGATTGGCGCCAAAACCGCCGTAGTCGGAACCGCCGTTCAAAGGCTCTATCTCCAGCGTCCAGGCCGGAATCTGGATCTGGTTGGCGAAGTACTCCGCAGTCTGACCAATCCCGCTGCCTGCGTTGTCCGGGCGCAGGGCATAAGTTTTGCCGTTGGGCGGAAAATCGTTGATCGAGGCAACTCGGTGATGCTGGGAGAAATCTCGTGCAAGGGCCGTTTGAATCACGTTGCGGCGTTGGTTGTTGCTGGTGATGGTGAACAACACCTGGGTAAAGGAATGCGCCCCGACAAAGGCACGTAGCTGCTGGATCGGCGCCGACTGCGCAGCCGCCAACACAGCTTGGATCTCTGGCTCACTGGCAGGCCCGGTACCGTGGTAGGTCAGACCCGATTGATTGGGCGTCGAATTGGGCGTCGTCGCCCAATACGGGGCGTTGTTGCGATTGAGATCGACACCACCGAGGTGGTTTCCAACCGTATTGAAATCTCTGTCTGAATTACGCAGGTTCTTGCGCCGCATGCGTCCGTCGCGCGGCCACTGCGAGGGCACCGTGATGTCCTGGCCTATCCACACATTGGCGGGATTGTCCTGGGTCATGATGAAGCCGTCGACGTTCAGCGACGGAATCGCCAGCAGCTGTACCTCGTCCAGTAAGAAGCGATCTAAGCCTGCAGGATCCAAGCTGTCCACAAAACTCTCGATCAAGCCCATGACGACTTCCGGACTCTGCCATTCGCGAGCGTGAATGCCGCCCTCGATCAGCACCACTGGCTCTTGCCTGCCCTCAAGTCCGATGGTGCCGGGATCGCTCAATCGGTAAGCCCAAATCTCGCGCCCTGTGATCGTCTCGCCGACCACTTCGCCGCTCATATCGGGCGAGATCAACATCAGATCCTGCGCATGCGCATGCAAGCTCTGATAGAGGCGGAAACCGTCGACCGGTAGAGTTGACTCCACCGGAATCGGCACCGGGTAGCCCAATGCGATCTGATTCGCGCCCGATTGCGTGTTCGTATAGGTGGTCAGCGTTTGCGCAGCGACCGATCCCGCCCAGCCCGCAAGCAGCCCCAGCACTAATTGACGAACCATGCGCGGGTCTCCTCGTCCAGCGTGGCCAAAAATGCGCTATCGCTGCGCAGAGCGCTCACCGCCCCACCGCTCTTGAACGTAGATTGGCGCAAGGCCAACAGCAGCCGTTTGCGCTCCAACGCATTGCCGGTGCTGCGCGCTTTCGCTGCCAGCACGTCGGCCAAGTCAGGATTCATGCTCTTAGCAAGCGCCATCGCCGCACTGCTACCCGTTCTTGGGTCGCTGAGCTGCAGCAGCCAGCGGTTGCGCTGACTCTGGTCCAAATGCTGATTGCCCGCCGCATGCAGTTGCGCGGCGGAGAACAAATCCTCGCGAGCCTCCGCGGCTTGATAAATCGTCAGCGCGATCTTGCTACCGTAAGCCTGATCAGCGCGACGTAGCCAGTGCAGCGCGGAGACCGGATTTGCATGCATCAGAGCCGCCCGCAGCAGCGCCGCATCGGCACCGTCATGCAAGGCTAAATCACCGGCCAAACTGGCGACTCTAGTTTGCGACAACCGACCTTCAGCCGCCGCAC
>QIMA01000563.1 GCA_003233535.1 Rhodanobacteraceae bacterium | reverse complement strand
AGCCCGTTGTCGAGTTCGCGAAAGGGGTTGGGCGGAAAGCTCAGGCTGCCGAGATAGTCGCTGAGCTGATCAATCTGCGCGGCCGTGGGTTCCTCAGCGCGGCCATGCAGGTCGCTAAAGGTGCGCGTGAAATCGTGCAGGCCTTGGCGATCGCCGCGCCAATGGAAGGGTTCGTGACCGATCACGTCGACTAGGCTTTGGGTGCGCATCGGCCCCTTCATCGGGTGCCAATCCGGACAGGGCACAGAGGTGTGGGTGACGCAGTTTTGATCGAAGGTCTTCATCACCGCGCTTGGATCGCCAAGATCCCAGGCGAGGCGATCACTGCGGCCGTCGATATGACAGCCAGCACAGGACTGGGTGCCGTTGTCCGATCCCAACTCGGTGTCGTAGAGCCAGCGTCGGCCAACGCGGATGCTGGCAGGTTCGGGGCTGTAGATCGTCAGCGTCTGTGCGACTTGCCATTGGTCCAAGTCGATTCTGCTCAGCTTGCTGGCAAATCGCGACCACACATAAAGCTGCTTGCCGTCTGAGCCTAGGGCCAGGGCTTCGGGGCCCTCGGCGACCCGCAGTGGCGCTTTCCCCTTGATCGGTTGGCCGTCGGTGTCGAGCACCCCGACGCGATTGCTGCCGCGGGCTGCAACGTACAGCTGTGCGTCCACGCCGAACTGTAGCGCTCGGACTTCGCTGAGCTCTGGCGCTAAGACAATGGCTTTCAGTTCAGGCGTGCAGCGCCGTTTGGCTCGGCATTGGGCGCTGCCGAGCACCAGCCTTTGCTCGACGAAACGACCGCGTAGATTGGGTTCAAAGCGAATCTCGTTGCGTGCCTGTAACCCGGCTAGAGCGAAGCGGTCGGCGCTGCTGGCAATGGCCATAACGGTGCTCAAGTGGCCGCCCAGGCCATTCCATTCCTCGCTGCTGTCGGTGTTGACCAGCAGTACGTCGTGATCGACCAGGTCCCAGCCGGGGATGCGGCCTGATTCGGTTGCCTGTTCACCGCTCACCCAGCGCGTCCAGTCGGTGTCGCTGTCGTCCAGCCAACGACCTTGGTGATCTTTGCGCACGATCAAGCCGACCGGCGGCGGCTCAGGCAAGTCATCGGCCAGCGGCGGTTGAAAGCCCTCGCCCGCGTTTGGCGGTGGGTTGCGGCCGTCGTGTGGGCCGTCTTCGACGTTGACCACGTTCGGCGGGAAAGCCAGCCGCCTGGGGTCGGTGATGCCGCCACCGATTACCGTGCTGGTGTTGCCCGAGTGGAAGTTGCTGATCAGCAGCCGCTTGCTCCACAGCGCTAAGCCCCTGGGGCTCCCAATCGGCAGCGACTGGCGGTCCACAGCCAGCGGCCGGTCGGCGTCGAAGCAGGCTAACTCGTTGTAGAGATCCAGCGTTACACAGGCGCGTTTGCTGCTAGTGGGGAGCAAATCCCACGGCCGCTGACCAATGGCAATGGTGCGCAGGACGCCGCCTTGCGGGCTGATCTCGTTGAGACTGCTGGATAGATGATTCACAACCCACAGCCGCTCGCCCCAAAAACGCACGCTGGTGGGTTCCCAGCCGACCGGAACGCGACGCCCGTCGCCGAGCTCACCGTCTTTGTTGATCGCAAATAGATACACGCTGCTGTCGGCGGTATGCGCGAGGGCAAGCTGCCGACCGTCGGCAGAAAGCGCTAGCGCATGCACCGAGGGCGTTTCGAAGTTGATGTAGTCGTCGATCGGCGGCGGTGCAGCCGCGATCAGCGCTGTCGCCCAAAGCAGTTGCGCCGATAGTGCAGCGGAAGCGAGAGCCGGTTTGGTCAGCATCGATGTAGTTTGCCCGATTCCACTAGGCGCTTGCTCGCCTTGAAGCCCCGGCGCCAGGCGTACCCGGCGCCGCTGCACTCATCTCCCTAGCCCGGAATTTCATAAACTTCACGCGCCCTCGTTAGGTCCTTGATCGCCCAGCGACTTCTCCTCAGTCGGGTGTATGAACCACTACACCGCTCCCTTTCTTGAAAAACCACTGTGAAAAACCACTGGACAATCAATGTCCTGCGCGATCATCGCGCGAGTTCATGAAACTCCGGGCGTGCGCTTTTGACCAGAATCGGCCGCCGGTGCAGTTCGCGCCAGCCCAATCCCAACAGCGCCAGCGCCATCAGCAGCAAGACCGGAATGCCGCCTACCGGCACGGCGATGACGCTGACCAGACCAGTCAGATTCACTGCCGTCGGGTCACCGTTGTTGCTGGGATCACTGTCGCCTTCAGGATCGGGATCCAGTCCGTCATGAGAGACATCGCTGACCGGCTGGCCGTTGGGGAAGATACCGCTGCCAGTGGCCGTGTTGATGCTCGGCAGGGCCGGGGCCACCGGCGTGCGCATGAGCAGATCCAGGCGTACGGTGGCCACGCTGCCGCGCGGCAAGACGCTGGCCGGTAGCAGAAGATCGTTATTGCCCACACCGGTGTAGGACGGATTGGCCACTAGAGCGCCGTTGGCCATGATGTTGAGCACTACCACACTGCCGCCTGGCGTGAGGATGGCGCTCAAATCGTCGATCAGACTGACCTGACTGATGTCCCGAGTACCGAAGTTCTCCAGAGTGAAGACGAAGCTCAGGTTAACGGTGGGACCGGCATTAGCGCCGCCGTAGCGAGAGCCTTCGTTGAGGAACTGATCCTGCAGATCCTTGGCCACGCCGAGGATGCCGATACCGAAGTCGACCGTAGCCGGATCACTGTCGTCCTCATCGCCGCCTTCGTTGTCGATCGCGTTGTCAATCGGATCGCCGTCGTTGATCGGATCGGTGTCGCCATCCGAATCCTTGTCGATCGGCGTATTGCCGGTCGGGTCCTCGGCACGGCTGATCTCAGCCAAATTAACCACGCCGCCCGGCACCGCCGCTGCTGTAACAAG
>QIMA01000345.1 GCA_003233535.1 Rhodanobacteraceae bacterium | reverse complement strand
GTCGCGCCATGAATCCAACGGCTAAGCGTGATTCCAAGCCGTATTGGCTAAAGCGCGCCTCGGCATCAGGTGGCGCGTCTAAGCCGCAGCTGTCACCCAGCAGCTCCACAATGATGGCAAACAGCGCGTCTCGGGTCATTCGGCCACCAACAGCTCGGTGGGCGCGATTTCCAGCTGTGCAAGCTCTGCAGCGAGGACGGCAGGCAGCGTGCTGTAAGCGTTGTGCAGATAAAAATGCCCGCCGGGAAACTGGCGCAAGCCGCGCCATTGGCTACTGAATCGTGCCCAGTCCTGCAGGTGCTCGTGCTGTGCACGTAGATCCTCACGACCCCCGAAAGCATAGATTGGCAGCGGCAGCGAAGTCCCGGGCTGATGCTCGTGTTGCTCGAGCATGGTGATGTCTGCACGCAAAACCGGCAGGAATAGCTCCATCAGTTCCGGCTCTTCGCGCAGGACCGCGGGTAGTCCATCGAAGCGTCGATCGAGTTCTTCGATGAACTGGGCGTCCGGCAGCGTGTGCAGAGGAGACTCTCCCTCTATGTGATCGGGCGGAGCGCGACCGGATACGAATAACGCGAGCGGTAAAGACTGATTGCGGCGCTGCAATTCGCGCGCAGTTTCATAGGCCAAAAGTGCGCCCATGCTGTGGCCAAACAACGCGCATGGCCGACTGGTTTCAGTAAGCAGCGGGTCGATTTGCATGGCATCAACGACGGCGGCGGCCATCGTCACAAGATTGTGAATCGGGGGCTCGCGTAAACGGTTCTCGCGTCCGGGCATTTGCACTGCAAGCACCTCCGCCGGCAGTTGCTTGCCCCAACGATGGTAGGCCGATGCCCCTCCACCGGCATGCGGAAAACACAGCAGGCGGATTGCGGCGTCTGGCGCAGCGTGGGCTCGGACGAACCAGCGGCTGGAAATTATGTTGCTCATACCAACACTCTCTGGCGATTCCGATGAGTGATGAGTGCGCATCGCCCGCTATTTGAATGGCTCATGCGGGCACTCCACCGACTAACGTGAGAGCTAAAAAGCGGTGTTCGCCAAGATCCATTCGTTGGGCCAAGTGCACGGGGTCGAAACCTCCGACTGGACACAAGCCAAGTCCGAGCCCGGTGGCCCAGTCCATCAATAGTTGGGTCATTGCGCCGGCTTCGACCATGCTGAAATCACGCGCCAACACGCCGTATTTCGCCTCGATCTCGTCCGTCTCTGCGACCAAATAGATCGCGAATGTCGCCGCTTCAATCATGGCCCGGTTAATTTCAGTCTGGGCTGCGCATGGCAATTCGGCACCCAGCTCAACGAGCACCAACTCGTGAGTTTGGCGGTCATAGGTGTACAGGCCAGCCTGCGCTGCGTCGCAGTTCGACGTCAGGTGCAACCACACCTGCACCGGATAGATATTGCCGGCCGATGGGTAACGCTGCAGCGGGCCATGCTCGCTCTCCACGGTGGCCATTGATTCCAGCAAGCTCCCTACGCGCATGAGATCGAGCAGTTCGCTATTGGCGTAGCGCCTAACGCTGCGGCGCATCGGCGTAGTCGATGCCGCGGGAGCAGGCAGTGTGATGCGCTGCCTAGCCTGGATCTCCATCGCGTCGCGAATCAAGTCGCGCAGTATCTGGGCTGTCGGCTCCAGCGTTGCGGCAGTCATCAGCGACATGTGATCGCCAGGAACGCAACTGAGCAGCAAGCGGCCCTGGACCAAGTCTGACCAGCCCAAGCTGGGATCGGCCAAGGTTTCCGCGGGTTCATGCTCGACAAACTCAACCGGAAAGCCTTCATCAGTCCGAATCAGGGCGAGGTCGCCGGGCAAGGGTTGGGCCTCGAAGCTACCTAGTGCGCGGAAGTTGGCTTTGAACATCGCCCCCATGCGCTCCAGCGACAGTGCCATATTGCCGAGGATCTGCTTTTCGCGCAGTTGCGCCGTAAGGCGATCGAGGCTTTCCCTGGCATTGTCTATGCCGACGTCCGCTGTATCGAACTCCACCTGGTCGCCATACAGCGCAAGCAGTGCGCGCAGCATCGCTAGCTGTGCCACTTCGTCCTGCTGGAAGGCTTCGAGGCGGCTGCGGGTGCGAACCGAGTCGGCTAGCACTAGCACAGGAACCTGCTCGCCTTCTTCGCGTAGTCGCCGCGCTGCCTCAAAAGCGATGGTGCCGCCGAAAGAGTGGCCGCCGATCAGGTAGGGCCCATGGGGCTGCGCTTTACGGATCCGCGTCAGCACATAGTCGACCTGGTCTTCAATCCGGTCCAGGGGTATCTCGTCTCCAAACAGACCCGGCAACTGAACTGAGAGCAGCTCGATCTCGGGTGCGAGTAACGCTGCCAGATCGCGCAAATAGAAGGGTAGGGAGAGGATGCCGGGCATCATGAACAGCCTCGGGCGGTCTGAATTCTCGTCGGCTTTGTGGAAGCGGATCACGGGGCTGGTCGGTACCGTGTCGCCGGCAAGCAGAGCGACGAGTGACTCCACCGTTGGTTGCTCGAATATCGCCTGCAACGGAATCGCGCGGCCGAAACCCTCGCCGATTCGACGCTGCAGCGTAACCAAACTGAGGGACGTGGCACCCAGTTCAAACAGCGACTGCGCAGGCTCCACGTTTTCGACCCCTAGACAAGCAGCCACTAACTCGGACACCTCGCGCTGCAACGCATCGCCGCTGCACGGAGCGCCACTAGTAGTCTGCGTCGGGAGATGCAGGGCGCTGCGCTCGATTTTGCCGTTAGCCGACAGCGGTAGCCTCTCGATCAGGCCGAAATAGCGTGGAACCATGTACGCGGGCAGCCGCGCAGCCAGCCACTGGCGTAGGGACTCCGGTTCAGCCACTGCGGTTGCGCTGGCCTGTGGCGATTGCGCCAAGATCACGTCAAATCCCAGATGCTCATTGAGCGACCC
>QIMA01000307.1 GCA_003233535.1 Rhodanobacteraceae bacterium | reverse complement strand
GAACCCGTCATTGGACCGTTGACAGGACACTAGTGCAAACGCCCCGCTCGACGCGGGGCGTTTTTCGTTTGTGACTGCTGCGCCTACGATACGCGCGGTTAGCGGTGATCGTCAGAGGATTATCTGATGGCACTTGTGGACAATTAGCGGTCCAGCCGCTATTCCACTGTTAGCATTCAGTCTTCACCAATGTGGACATGCGGTTTCGATGGAATTGCTCGTTCTGTTCGTCGTTGTCCTGTTGATCTATTTGCTGATCGCACCGATCGCTGCCTGGGTACGCGCCAGCAGCGCAGCCAGCAAAGCTGAGGCCTGTGTGCAAAAGGTGTCGGAGCAGGCGCGCCAGATCGAAGCGCTGCAGCACGAGCTGATGCAGTTGAGGACCGAGCGCGGCCAGGCAGCTGCAAACACCGCTGGCGAGGCGGCAGAACCCATGCAAGCGGCGACGGCCGCAACCAGCATCAACGAGAGCTCACCGCAACCCACCCAAGCTAGTCCAGACCCAATCCCCGCTGTAGAGCCTTCGGTGCCTGCCGACGCGACACCGCAGCCCCCTTCAACAGCGGCCGATCCTGCCAGTTTCGACCTGCCCGCGCCGCTACGGACTGAAAGCACAGAATCGACTGCTGGCGCTCCAGCGCCACAGGCTAGCGAAAAGGTGCCTGCGGCGCCACGGCCTGTGCCAACGCGGCGCCCAGCGCCAAAATCGGACCAGCCGTCAGCCTTTGAACTGACGCTGCAGGAGTCGTTAGCGGCGGCTGAGGCCGAAGCGCGCAGCCAGCAGGTCAGCGACCAGAAACCATCCGCGAGGGGCGGCGAGCGCGTGAGCGCTGCTGAATCACTCGAGGCAACCGAAAAGACGCCTGCAGCGCCAAGGCCTGCACCACCGCCGCGTCCGGCACCGAAACCGCGCCAGCCGTCGGCCTTTGATTTGATGCTGAGGAAGTCGCTCGCGGCAGCCAAGGAATGGCTGTTTGGCGGCAACTTGGTCGCCAAAATCGGCCTGCTGATCCTGTTTATCGGCGTCGCCTTCCTGCTCCGCTTCGCCTCCAGCTACGTCGTGATATCGATTGAAGTTCGCCTAGCAGGCATTGTCGTCGGTGCAATTGTGCTCTTAGGCTGGGGTTGGAAAATCCGGCTCAAGCGCCCGGGAATAGCCTTGCCAGTGCAAGGCGCGGCCCTGGCCATCTTAATGCTCGTGAGCTTCGGCGCATTCAAGATTTATCACCTGTTGCCCGGCGGGCCGACCTTCGCACTGCTGCTGATACTGGTCGGGTTCACCTGCATTCTAGCCGTGCTACAAAATGCGCTGTGGCTGGCGGTATTCGGCATCGTCGGCGGCTTCGCTGTGCCGATACTGACCTCCAGCGGCGGCGGCAACCATCTCGCCCTGTTCACTTACTACACGCTACTCAACGCCGGCATCCTGACCATTGCGCTAAAGCGCTCATGGCGCATTCTGAATCTGATCGGTTTTGCCTTCACCTTCATAATCGGCACCGCTTGGGGCGTGCAGCGCTACGAGGCGGCGCACTACGCCGGCGCGCAATTTTTCCTGCTGCTGTTCGTCGCGTTCTACATCGCTATTGCGGTGCTCTACGCGTGGCGCCAAGCGCCGCAACTGAAGTCGTATGTGGACGGCACGCTGGTATTCGGCGTGCCAACTCTAGCCATGGGACTGCAGTACGGCATGGTCAAGGACTATCACTTAGGTAGTTCACTCTCCGCCATCGGCTTCGGCTTGCTGTATGCCGCCGTGGCGACCGCTCTGTGGCGCTGGCGTCGCGGCACGCTGCGCCTGCTGGTGGAATCGTTCTTCGCGCTGGCTGTGGTGTTTGGCACGCTGGCCATCCCGCTCGCGTTTGATGGCCGTTGGACATCGGCAGCCTGGGCCTTGGAAGGCGCTGCCATCATGTGGATCGGCCTGCGCCAGAAGCAGGCGCTGGTGTGGCGCTTCGGACTGTTAGTACAGCTCGGTAGCTGGGTAGCATTCTTCAAGTCGCTCACCGGGCTCGATCCGGTGTCAGCGCTGCGCGATAACCTGTGGCTGGGCTTTGCGGTACTTGGGGCGACCGCCGTGTTCCTGGCATTGACGCTACGCGGCCAAGGCAGCCGCGAAGCCGCAAGCGGTGAGACGACTAGTCGGCGCTGGAGCGGGCTGGCTACAGGATTCATGGTCGCGGCAGTGATTTGGATACTCAGCGGTCTGTGGATAGAAATATGGCTGCGCGTCAGCGGTGAAGACCGCGCCAGTTTGTTGGTAATCAGCGCGTTCGCACTCATCTATGGCTTGCAGTGGCTCGCACGGCGCAGCGAATGGCGCATACCTAGCTTGCTCGCCAGCGCAGTTACCGGCTTGACCGGCGTCGCCTTCATCGGCCTGATGCTGCGCTATATGGACTGGTCCAACGGCGGCAGTAGTAGCTATCAGAGTCTGCCCGAGGTTATGGCCAACGGCGCGTTTATCGGTGGCGGACTACTTAGCGCAGCGGCGTGGGTTTCTGCGCTGGCCTTTAAGCAAAACGCGGCCCAACTGAAGGCGGAAGACGCCGATGCCAGCCGCGCAACGAAGGCATCGGGCTGGTGGCTGCTTATTGCAATCTTCTGGAGCAGCGGCTTTGCAGTGCATGGCGCTGCGCACGCATTGTCGTGGTTTAGCGCGGCAAGTTCGACGGAGTTCGGGGCCTGGTACAGCATCCAGTTCTGGCCCGCCTACAGCGTTCTTTTGGCGATCAGCGCCTGGGGCTGGATGCATGTGTCACGGCGCTGGGAGCTACCCAATGCGCGCAGCGTGTTGCTGGTCATTTGGCCAGCGCTGACGGCCATCGCGATCTACAGCTTCCTGATCCACGCAGCCGCAGACCTGCCCAGCGCAGGCCATCTGCTGAGCTTCAATTGGATCGCGCCGAT
>QIMA01000390.1 GCA_003233535.1 Rhodanobacteraceae bacterium | reverse complement strand
AACGTCGCCTAGGAACGCCCGCGCTGGTGGCCAGTTGAAGTAAAGAAAGCCGCAGCAGGCGGCGCACAAATAGGCACATGCCATGGCCAGCCAGCCGTCGCCCACTTGCCAACTCACAAGCGCACAGCAGCCGCTAATCCAGGCACCGTGAGCACTAGCAAACCCGTCGCTACCATCGATGAAGTTATAGGCGTTCACTAACCACAGCAGGGCTACCGCGAACAATAGCCAGGTCAAGCCAAGGGGCATACCCAGCGCAAACAGCAGGCCTATCACTGCGGCCAGGTGGGCCAATAGACGCCATTGTGTAGGCAGCGGCCTGTGGTCATCCCACCAGCCAACTGCAGCGACCAGCCCCAACGCCAATACCATCCCGAACGCCGCTGTCCGCTGCTCAGATATTAAGCTAGCCGCGAGGCCAAAACTGCCCAGCAGCACGCAAACGATACCGACGCCTGCGCCTCGGACGGTGGGCTGGCGATGTAGCCGCCTGCCGCCAGGCAGGTCGATGAGTTTCCTGCTCAACCCGTACGCAATGGCAACACGCGTCGCAGCCAACGCGGCGATCAATACCAAGCCTATGGACAATAGCGCGAGCAAATCACCGCCATTCACCGGTCGGTTCTCACTAGCGGTAACCACCCATAGCGGGCGAGACTTTCTTTGTTGGAAACATTCAGAGCCATTTGCTCTCGGCCGATCAAGTGGTCTTGCGGCTAGTCACCAACCAGACCGTGTATGGGCTTAACCGTTCCCCAGTTGCGGCAGCTCGGGCAATGCCAATAGAGGGCACGCGGACGAAACCCACAGCGTCCGCAGCGGTAGGTCGGCTCCTTTTCCAGCAGCTTGTCGAGAATATCGCGGACCAATGCAACACTTTCTCGGTCTTCAGCTGGGGGGAAACTCAGGTCCAGCAACCGCCTAACGCCGCGCACCGAAGGTCTCTCGTGTAGCCGCTCGGCGAGCAACTGCACGGCTGCCAGCCGGCCCTCATCTTGCTCAGTGAGATCGACTAATCCCAACAGGGACGCGCTACCGCGCTCACGCTGCGACAGCTCTCTCATCAAGCGATGTGCGCGGCGGCGATCGCCTAGCTCGTGCAGTGCTTTGAGCAAAGGATGCACTATCTCAGACACATAGTCTGGGTCTTGCTTGGCGACCTTCTCGAAATGCTTCGCCGCTTGGCGCCAGTTGCGTTGATCGAGTTCGATATTGCCTAGCTGCAAGCGCGCGCGCGTGAAATCCGGCACATCGCCTAACGCACCGAGCAGGTGACCCCGGGCACTTTCACGGTCACCGTCCTGCAGCGCAAGATCGGCCAACTCACAGCGAAACTGGGCGATTAGTTCCACGTTAGAACAGTCACCGCTTTCACACAGACGTTCGGCTGCGGCGATTGCGCTGTCCCAATCTTGCTCCCGTTGGTAGATCTCAATGAGCTGTCGCAGTGCGACCTGTTGCTGTCCCTCGACCTGAAGCAGGTCCTTGTACAAAGCTTCCGCCCGATCTAACAGACCTGCTCGCAGATAGTCCTCGCCCAGTTCGACCAGGGCCAAACCGCGCTGTTCCGCGCTGAGCAGGGGCCGTGTGAAGAGGTTTTGATGGAGGCGGATGGCGCGATCTACCTCGCCGCGTCGACGGAACAGATTGCCCAGTGCAAGCTGCGTTTCAAGCGTGTCGCTATCTGGCTCGGCAATCTGCAGGAAGACCTCAATGGCCTTGTCTGGCTGCTCATTGAGTAGATAGTTGAGGCCGCGAAAATAGCTACTGGTGAGGTGCGTGACTCGCCGCCCACTGCTCTTATCGCTGCCGCGTCGCCCCGCCAAGTAGCCAGAGGCTGCCGCAACCGGCACCAGCAAACCCAACAGCATCCATTCCACGATCAATGATGCCTCTTTAGTTCGCGTTGAACCATGCGCCAACGAGATTCAGCATCGCTGCATCCGTCTATGCCGCAGGACTACTCGGGCCCGACTCAGGCGAAGTAGACGACTTGGCCGGACGGCGCAGCAACACCAGCAGTGCACCGCACAGTATGCCAACGAGAAATGCACCGATGAGCGCAACGCCCAACGGCGGTTTGAGCTGCAGCAGGAGCAAATCCAACTCGACAGAAGAAGGATTCATTGCAGCAAACACAGCCACGATGACCAGCAAACTGATAACTAAAATGCGCTTAAACAAACGCACCGACTAGGCCTTCAGCGGCGTACCGGCAGCGCTGTTGACGCGCTCGCGCAGTTCTTTACCAGGTTTGAAGTGCGGAACGTATTTACCAGGCAACTCGACCGCAGCGCCGGTCTTCGGGTTACGACCGGTACGCGGGGGCCGGTAGTGCAATGAAAAGCTGCCGAACCCACGGACCTCAATGCGCTCATTGGAAGCCAAGGTTTCTGACATTTGTTCCAGAATGGTCTTCACCGCCATCTCGACATCGGAAGGACCGAGGTGACGTTGACGCTCGGATAACAGTTCGATCAATTCGGACTTCGTCATCTATGTTCCCTGCGCCTCCAGGCGCGAGCTTCACTTTCGGCGCGTGTGCGACCCATACGCAACATTACACGACGGCGGGCCCAAAAGGACCCGCCCTCGCCACTTTCTAACGACTTTTCGCAATCAGCATCACGATTGGTCTTTGCGCTCTAGCTGTTCACGCAGCAGTGACCCGAGCTGGGTGGTGCCGGTGCTGGCGGTCTGGTGATACTCCTCCAACGCCTCGGCTAGCTCGGTTTCTTCCTTCGCGCGAATCGACAGCTGCAAGGTGCGGCCACGACGATCCAAACCAATGAACTTCGCCTCGACTTCCTCACCCACCTTCAAATGCTGGGTGGCGTCGTCAATCCGCTCCTTGGCGATGTCGGAGGCACGCAAGTAGCCCTCGATGCCTTCGCCCAGCACGATGGTCGCG
>QIMA01000419.1 GCA_003233535.1 Rhodanobacteraceae bacterium | reverse complement strand
CTCAGTCGGGTGTATGAACCACTACACCGCTCCTTCGGAAAAACCACTGGACAATCAATGTCCTGCGCGATCATCGCGTGAGTTCATGAAATATCCGGGCTAACTTGACCGTTGAACAGTTCTCGCCCGATCAGCATGCGGCGGATTTCATTGGTGCCGGCACCAATTTCGTACAGCTTGGCGTCGCGCAGCAACCGACCACAGGGGTACTCGTTGATGTAGCCGTTGCCGCCTAGCGTCTGAATGGCTTCTAAGGCTAGCGTCACGGCGCTGCTGGAAGCCTGTAGCAAACAACTGGCCGGATCGATCCGCGAGCAGTGCCCTTGGTCATAGTCTGCAGCGACGCGGTAAGCGAACGCGCGTGAGGACTGCAAGGCGGTGTACATATCGGCGATCTTCGCCTGCATGATGCCGAAGGTGCCAATTGCCTGGTCAAACTGGCGGCGCTCGCGCACGTAGGCCAGGGAAACCTCAAACGCGGCTTGCATTAAGCCGATAGGGCCGCCGCTGAGTACTAGTCGTTCGGTGTTAAGACCGCTCATTAATACTTTAACGCCGTTATCGACCTCGCCGAGCACGTTCTCATGCGGGATTTCGCAATTTTTGAATACCAGCTCGCAGGTGTTGGAGCCGCGCATGCCTAGCTTGTCGAGTTTTTGCGCGGTGCTGAATCCGGGCATGCCTTTTTCGACGATGAAGGCAGTCATGCTGCGTGAGCCGCGATCTTTGGGCGCGGTGCGCATATAAACGACCAGAACGCTGGCTTCCGGACCGTTGGTGATCCACATTTTCGAGCCGTTGGCGACCCAATGATCACCCCGCCGCTCGGCCTTGCAGCTCATTGAGCCAACCACGTCGGAGCCAGCGCCGGGCTCACTCATTGCCAATGCGCCCACCCACTCACCGCTGCACAGCTTGGGCAGATACTTTTCGCGCTGCGCCTGATTGCTGTTGTTGTAGAGATTTTGTAGGCACAGATTGGAGTGGGCGCCGTAGGAAAGGCCAACCGAGCCCGAGCAGCGGGAGATTTCTTCAAGCGCAACCATGTGCGCCAAATAGCCCATCTCACTGCCGCCAAATTCGCCCGGCAGGGTGATCCCCAGCAGTCCGAGTTCGCCGAGTTTGGCCCACAAATCAGCCGGAAACAGGTTCTCTTGGTCGATTCGTTCAGCGCGTGGTGCGATCTCCGCTTCAGCGAAGCGGCGTACGGTTTCCCGCAGCATCTCCAGATCTTCGCTCAAAGGGAAAATTCGCATGAACTGCTCCTGTGCGGTGTGTCGCGGGGGGAAGGACACTCGATTGCGGTAGGTGTCGTAGATCGATCACCTAGCCGCTATTGAGCGCTGTGCTCTAGCAAGCTAGCGGATCGCGGAATGATCCGCTAGCTGTCGTGCATGCTCAGGCAGGCCTAGCCGCGCTTGCGGCCGTGAAATCGGGGCGGGGTGTAGCCCATATGTGGGAGCTTTAACCGACCGACTGCGGTGATGCGCTCCTCGGCCATGCGGTCGGCAGCTTTCCAGGTTGGAATGCCGTCGCGCTTGGCGATCTGGAAAATGCGGCCGACGTTGTAGTAGATCGAGCGCATCATTCGTCGCGCACGCTCCTCGTCGTAGCCGTCAAGCTCAATCGAGACGTTCATCAAGCCGCCGGCATTCACCGCGTAGTCGGGCGCGTAGATCATTCCGCGCTTCTCCAACTCGTCGCCGCACTCATCGGTTGCCAGCTGGTTGTTAGCTGCGCCACAGACCACTTTGAACTTGAAGCGATCCAGCGTGTCCTGGTTAACCGTGCCGCCAAGCGCGCAGGGCGAATAGACGTCTGCATCGACGTCGTAAATTTCGTCCAGTGCAACTGCCTCGCAGCCCAACTCGTCGACGCATCGCGCAACTTGGGCTTTGTCGATATCGGTGACGAATACCTTCGCACCTTCCTGGCGCAGCAGCTTGACCAACTCGAAGCCAACGTGGCCCACGCCCTGCACCGCGAAACTGTAGCGACCCACGTCTTCATTGCCGAAGCGATGGTTAAGGCTGGCCAGGATGCCCTGCATCGTGCCGTAGGCAGTAAACGGGGAGGGGTCACCGGAGCCGCCGTGTACCGGATGCACGCCAGTGACGTACTGCGTCTCATGCAGCACATACTCCATGTCATTGACATCGATACCCACATCTTCGGCGGTGACGTAGCGACCGTTGAGTGAGTTGATATAGCGACCCAAAGCGCGGAACAGCGCTTCACTCTTGTCCTTGGACGGGTCCCCAATAATGACGGCCTTGCCGCCGCCCAGATTGAGCCCGGAGACGGATGCCTTGTAAGTCATTCCGCGCGACAGGCGCAGCACGTCATTGAGTGCCTCCTGCTCGCTCTTATATGGCCACATTCGCAGGCCGCCGAGGGCTGGACCCAGCGCCGTGTTGTGAATGGCGATAATCGCCTTCAAACCGGCGTCTTTGTTGTGGCAATAGACCACTTCTTCGTGGCCCATTGTGCCGATCGATTCGAAAACCATTACTGCACTCCCGTTAATGAACGCCGGAGGGGACGGGAATACGACGGCAGTGGAATGCGATGCATTCCACGGGCTCGAAACTCGAGCCACCCCTCCCCGGTGCGGCAGCCGTGAAGTCTATCCGCACGCGCTTGTACCACTCAAACAACATACGCTTGCGCATGGGGTGTGCGTTCAGGATTGAAGTGATCGATTTGGCCACTCAATCCGATTTGGCTCGTCGCTGGCTTTGCGGTCAGGGATCCAGCACTGTTTTACCCTCAGCCCGGTCATACACCCTCAGCCCTCCAATCAGGGCCGCCCGCAGCCCGGCGCCTTGCCGTTAGCGCGGGCACTTGCGACCTCTGCCTGAATCTCTGCCGATCGCGCCTGTTCAGCCAGCACTTCTTGGCGCCGCGACGGATT
>QIMA01000327.1 GCA_003233535.1 Rhodanobacteraceae bacterium | reverse complement strand
GTGTAGTGGTTCATACACCCGACTGAGAATTGTCGCTGGGCGATCAAGGGCCTAGCGAGGGCGCGTGAAGTTTATGAAATATCCGGGCTAAGATTAGCCGCAGCTGCCAATGGTTAGTCGTGGTGGCTGAAACCGCAGTTTCTGAGGTCGCCGTAGATGTCTCCGGGTTGCCTTCGAGGAACGGGCTCACAGTTTTGTGTGCAGTACCTTAACAATACGCCAAAAGCCCTTGATTTTTAGGGTAAAAATCAGGTCTACTTGAGATACCACCAGCGCTACTAGCGAGGGAGCAGAGTATGTTCGCCAATATAAAGGTCCGGGCGATTGCCGCAGGCTGCTTGCTCGGCGTGGTCTCAAGTGCCGCACAAGCTGGCGGCCCGCCCCCCTGCAGCGTTCCGGAAATTCAGCTCTATACGGCCGAGGATGTATGGCTAGACAATCCAGGCCCACCCGTTGCCTGTGTTCGAGACTTGTTCGGATCGCCGCCGGAAATCCGCTTTGGCTGGACCGCAGATGAGGGGTCGTTCGGGCAGTCTGATCTATCAGATCCGAATTCGTGGAACTCACTTAGCGGGCTGTTCTTGGCGATAGAGAGTTGCTACGGGCCGGACGGTGGTCCAATGCCGACCTATCCCAATTTCCCGCCCGGTACTTGTGGCTTGTTTGAGCACGCGCGGGTGCAAGGGGAGTACGAAACCTTCAATCGGCAGTGGGTGATGGAGTGGTATCACAGTTGTGGAAATCCTGAAATCGGTACATTTCGGGTCAGCATCAACTTGTATCGCGAGAGCCACTGCCCAGACAACGATCCGCCGATCATGGTTGATGGCTACGAGACACCTGGCAGCTAAGGCGCCTCACCGGCAGAGGGGTTGCGCTCGATAACTAAGAGCAGGTCGTCAGCGACTATTCGCTCTTCGGGGTTTTCCCAGAAGCCAATCGTTTTTCCTTTGCGGTCTAGTCCAACAATGAGACTACCGCTGCAGGCATTCATGCGCTTGCCTATCCAGTCCGCGTCGGCGACGATTTCCACCAGCTTGAATCGTCCCCGACTAGAAATTAGGTCTAGTAGGAACGGCGCCAAGAAGCGGCCGTGTACGGCGTCAGCAACCAGTTGTCCGCTTACTCGCGACGGAGCCACGACCAAATGCGCGCCGGAACGGCGGACCAGTTTGACGTTCTCCTCTTCGCGCACCATGGCGATGATCTTTAGATCTTTGGCTATGTAGCGAAGGGTAAGCAGGCTGAGCAGAACGGTGTCGTCGCGCGGCAGGCAGAGCACCGCGCTGTTGGCTTTGTGACACTGTAAGTCGCGCAGCAGACTTTCCTGGGTCGCATCGCCGAGCACCCCGACCATGCCCAATTCGGCCGCCGCCTCAACGTGAGCTTGCACCGAATCGATCACGACCAACTGCTCTGGCGGCGTGCCTTTATCGATCAACTCTGCCGCCGCGACCTGTCCAGCGTGGCCGTAGCCACATAATATGACGTGATCGGTCAGCTCGCTCTGCAGGCGTTTCATCCGAAAATCCTCGACTATGCGCTGCACCACGAATTGATACGCGGTGCCTAAGAAAATCAACCAAACCAGTAGACGCACTGGGGTAACCAAAAAAGCGTCGATCAGGCGCGCAGTATCTCCAACCGGAACGATATCGCCGTAGCCGACGGTGGTGACGGTGACCATCGTGAAGTAAAGCAAGTCGGTGAAGGAAATAACGCCGTCATAGCTATCATGTAACGACTCTCGATCAAACCAAAACGCGGCCAAAACTATTCCCAACAATGCCGCGACGATGGCTGCGCGCAAAGCCAGGGTCTGCTCGGCAGAGAAGGTGGCGCGGAGGAAAATCCGTCGTTTATGGACGCGCCGATGCTGCAAAGCGTTGGGCAGTTTCATGCGTTCGAGCGCGCCTGCCATTGTCCATCAATGAGCACTTCCAAGGGTCTAAAGCTGGCTTTGTATTCCATCTTTGGATGTCCAGAGATCCAATAACCCAAGTACAGGTGCCCGAGTTCGCGCTTACGACAGGCCTCAATCTGACAGAGGATGGCATAAGTACCCAGACTGCGGTCGACTATGTCAGGTTCGAAAAAGGTGTACACGGCAGATAGCCCTTGCGGACCCGAGTCGGAAACCGCGACCGCTACCAAGACGCGATCCAGCCACAGCTCCAGGTAGTGGGTTCGCGACCAAGGACAGAGCAAAAAGCGCGTGTAGTCGTCTGGTTGTGGATTGTCCATTCCGCCACCGGCGTGGCGCGCGGCGATGTAGCGCTGGTACAGGGCGAAATGCAGCGGACTGAAGCGGGCAGTTCGCCAGCGAGTCTGAATGTCGGCATTGCGTTTAGCGACGCGTTTTTGCGCCCGCGAGGGGCGAAAATCTGCGATGTTGATACGGCAAGGCACGCACGCCTGACAGCCGCGGCAATGGGGTCGGTAGACATGTCCGCCCGCGCGCCGGAATCCGCGCGCCAGGGCATGGTCATAAACGCCAGGCAGGTTGGGAGCCAGCGGGTCAATCACCAGATTGCGCGCCAGACGATCCGGAAAATAGCCACAGCGGTGGTCTAGGGTCTGGAATAGCCGCACGACCTCCGAACGCATGTTTGGGCCTGTCTCCGATCCGGGCTGAGGGCAGCAGTGTAACGCTTGCCGCCTCGTCCGACGTGTCGGGATTTGCGCTAGGAAGCAGAAAGTTACAACGACGAGCCGTTGATCTGGGTGAAATCGCCGAATCGATCTGGCAGTCTCGCTAGGCAGCTGCATCGGCTGCGTATCTGGGGGATTGCGATGACGATTGTGAAAAGTCGCCTAGCCCGGGTATTTCATGAACTCGCGCGATGATCGCGCAGGACATTGATTGCCCAGTGGTTTTTCTAAAGAAGCGGTGTAGTGGTTCATACACCCGACTG
>QIMA01000131.1 GCA_003233535.1 Rhodanobacteraceae bacterium | reverse complement strand
GAAGCCTATGCGATAGCCACCGAGCAGCACCAGCACCTGTCGCTACTGATGATTGATCTCGATCACTTCAAGCAGTTCAACGACCGTCATGGACACTTACGCGGCGACGACGAACTGCGTCGGGCCGCTCAGCAAATGCTCGCTGCGCTTGAGTGGCCGGGCGGGTTGCTGGCGCGCTATGGCGGCGAGGAATTCGTCATCATGCTACCGGATGCGGACCTCAACCAGGCACTGGCGCAGGCCAGCAGCGTGCGTTCGGCGATGCACAACGACGATACCAAACAGCAGCTAACCATCAGCATTGGCGTAGCGGAACTACGCAGCCACCAAGCGCAAAGCGCTATTGCGCTGCTGGAGCAGGCCGATCAAGCCCTGTACTTGGCCAAGGGTGCCGGGCGCGATCGCGTCGAGATCTTTCGCCGCTAGACTAGCTTGTCGCTGTGCCCGCTGTATCCGCGACAACGACGACTGCAGACTCACCTGTGTACTGTCACGTGTGTACTGTCACGAGCCAGTTCGCTTTGCGTATTATCAAAGGTAGTTACTTTCGCATAGCTCGAGCTGTGCCCGCTCCAATCACCAACGAGGAAACAGTCATGAGCGAAGCCGCCGAAGCTGCTGCATTCCGACGTCTCTTGGCGCATCTGCGCAAGCGTTCTGATGTGCAAAACATCGAGATGATGACATTGGCAGGTTTCTGCCGGAATTGTTTGGCCGATTGGTACCGCGAAGCGGTCCAAGAAGAGGGTGTGGTACTCGACAAAGAGCAATCCAGAGCGCACGTTTACGGCATGCCCAGCGCCGAATGGAAGGCGCGTTTCCAGCGCGAGGCGACGCCCGAACAGGTAGCCGCGTTCGCGCGCACCCAGGCCGACAGTTCGTGAGCCGACTGCAACACCTGCTAGCTGCAGCTTTTTTGATTTGCTGCGCGCCGACATCGTTTGCCAGCGCCAGCGACTCACCGATTCTGTGGATTGACGATCTGAACGCTGGGCTGGCTCAGGCTGAGCATGAGAACAAGCCGGTTTTGCTCTATCTCGAAGCGGTTTGGTGTCACTGGTGCCACGTCATGGACCAAGACACCTACGGCGACAGCGACGTGCAGAACGCGGTGCTCAGCGGCTTTGTGCCGGTGCGCCTGGACCAGGATGCGCATCCCGATCTGTCTATCCGTTACCGCCGCTGGGGCTGGCCGGCAACCATCATTCTTGACGCGCAAGGCAACGATTTGGCCAAGCGCCAGGGTTTCGTTCCGGCCGATCAGTTTGCCTCGCTGCTGCGCCGCATAGCGGCCGATCCGCAGCCGGAGTCTGCCGATCAGGCTACCCAGGAAGAACAGCCGCCACTGGCCGCCGACGAGCTCAACCAGCGCCTGCAGGCCAATCACCTGCGCTCACATGACGGCAAACGTGGTGGCCTCAAGTCATCGCAAAAATACGTTGACCGAGACACCGTGGAATGGGATCTCGCGCTGGCTAACAGCGGAGATGAACAAGCGGCAGTGCGCGCCCGACGCACGCTCAGTGCCGGTTTGAATTTACTCGACCCGGCCTGGGGCGGTTTCTATCAATACTCGACGCATCGCGACTGGGTGCATCCGCATTTTGAGAAACGCACCGAGCTGCAGGGCGACTATCTGCGCATCTATACATTGGGCTGGGCGCAGCTGGGCGATCCCGCTTATCTAGCGGCGGCGCAGGCAACGGCGAATTATGCGCGAAGATTCCTTGCCGCCCCTGACGGTGGCTACTACCCAAGCCAGGATGCCGACTTGAAGCAGGGTGAACACTCTGATGAGTACTTCGCGCTCGGCGACGCCGACCGCCTTGCCCTCGGCATTCCCCGGATCGCAGAACAAACTTTCGCGCGCGAGACCGCGGCAATGGTCGAAGCACTGGCCACGCTGGCGGAGTACAGCGGTGACCGCGAGGCGCTGATCGATGCCGATCGCAATGGCCGTTGGCTAATGGCCGAGCGGCGACTTAGCGCAGGCGGCTACCGTCACGGCGCCGATGAAGATCAGCGGCTGCACTTGGGCGTACAGCTGCGCGTAGGCCGCGCCTTCTTGGCCCTATATCGCGCAACCAGCCAGCGCGCTTGGCTGAGCGAAGCCGAAGCCGTTGCCACAACCATTGAGCAGCAGCTGCGCGCACCCGAGGCCGGCTATTACAGCATCCCACCCGCGCAATCTGCACTGGCACCGGTACGCGACTTAAGCGCGCAAATCTCGCTGGCGCGCTTCGCGAACTTACTCGCTCATTACAGCGGCGCTGCGCAGCACCGGCATATGGCGGAGCATGCCCTGCTGCAGCTGCGCAAGCCGGATGTCGCGTTCAGCAGTTTTACCGAGCCGGGAATACTGCTGGCACTCAACGAGTACTCGCGCGATCCGCTGCACGTCACCATCGTCGGGCCGCGTAAAGAACCGCTGTCGGCGTCGCTGTATGCGGCTGGTGCGCAGTTGCCGAGCTGGTACAAGCGACTGGAATGGTGGGATCGTGAGGAAGGGCCGCTGCCCAACCCCGACATCGCCTACCCACCTAGCCGCAAACCAGCGGCCTTCGTGTGCACCGAGCGACGCTGCTCCGTGCCGCTGCGTAGCCCCGAGGCCTTGGTCGATTTTCTTGCTGAAAATCAGGAAGTTGCCATGTAGCGTTTGAACTGCCAGACCAATCCTTACAGGCTTAGCTGAGAACCCTGATCGCGCCAGTGAGAGCTGCGGCCGCCCCCGCTATCAAATGGAAGCTGGGCGCGGCGTGGCGCGATCTGCTCCCCACGACCGGCTCGACGTAGAAAACCACCGCTACGCCGCTCACACGCCTTCGCCGCTCTCTAGCCCGGATATTTCATGAACTCGCGCGATGCTCGCGCAGGACATTGATTGCCCAGTGGTTTTTCCGAAGGAGCGGTGTAGTGGTTCATAC
>QIMA01000262.1 GCA_003233535.1 Rhodanobacteraceae bacterium | reverse complement strand
GCAGCTGGGCCTGCGGGTCATCGGTCTCACTCAGATAAACCATTGGCGAGATGCCGGGAATGCCGGTTTGCACCAGAGACTGTAGCTCAGCGCTACTAGCCTCCAGCTCGTTCCAGATAGCCAGCTTGCGATGCAAATAGTGTGACGCGGCCTTTGCGCTGTAAAGGTGGCGGTCCAGTTTGGCCGCCGTTTCCATCTCGGTGCAGGCCTGCTCCAGCAGTCCCTGTTCCTGCAGCGCAACGCCCAGCTTGTAATGGTTTGTGGCGCGATTCGGGTCGTGCTCCAAAGCTTCGCGCAACAGCTCGGCCGCACCCGACCAGTCGTGCCGCTGCAGCGCTATTTCTCCGGCGAGCTGCCATGCCGGCGCATGCACCGGGCGTGCCGCACGCGCCTGGCGCAGCAGTTCGACGGCTTCATCTAGGCGGCCGATCTGGCGCAGTACGGCAGACAACCGAGTCAAGTAGAGCGGGCCGTGATCGAGTCGGCAGGCGCGCTGCAGGGCGCGTTCGGCCAAATCTAAGCGGCCAACTACCTGCTCTAACCCACCGAGCTGAGCCCAGGCTGGCGCAGACAATGAATTGAGCTCGGTCGCTCGCCGACTGGCATCCAGGGCCTGCTCTATACGGCCGAGCTTGAGTGCGACTTGGCCACGCGCACGCCACAAATCTGAGTCCGCGGGCGTGGCTTGCAGCAGCAGCTCCAGCAACTGCTCTGCTTGCGGCAGCTTGCCCTGGGTGAGCAGGGCTTGAACCTGTGTAGGCACGCTCATAGCGCAAACCGCCAGTTCACGCAGCCTGTTCCAGATCGGCCAGCTGGGCGGCGTGCAATTCTTGGAGCAGGGGTTCGATGACTTGGTCCAGATCGCCGGTCAGGATCTCACTCAGGCGATAGAGGGTTAGATTGATGCGGTGGTCGGTGAGGCGCCCTTGCGGAAAGTTATAGGTGCGAATGCGCTGCGAGCGATCACCGCTACCTACCTGCAACTTGCGCGCTTCGCTTTGTTCAGCCGCCTGCTTCTGCTGTTCGATTTCGCCCAGCCGCGACTTCAACAGGCTCATCGCGCGTGCTCGATTCTTATGCTGCGAACGCTCATCTTGGCATTCCACCACAATGCCGCTGGGCAAATGCGTGATGCGAATCGCCGAATCGGTCTTGTTCACGTGCTGCCCGCCGGCCCCGCTGGCGCGGAAGGTGTCGGTTTTTAAGTCGGCCGGATTGAGATCGATGTCTTCCAGTTCGTCTTGTTCGGGCAGGATCGCAACGGTGCAGGCCGAGGTGTGGATACGACCCTGAGCTTCGGTTTCTGGGACTCGCTGCACGCGATGCGTGCCCGATTCGAACTTGAGTCGGGAATAGGCGCCCTCACCCTCGACCCGGGCAATGACTTCTTTGTAGCCGCCGTGCTCGCCGTCGGACTCGCTCATGATCTCCACGCGCCAGCGCTGGCTCTCGGCGTAGCGGGTGTACATACGGAACAGATCGCCGGCGAATAGCGCCGCTTCATCGCCGCCGGTGCCGGCTCGAATCTCGAGGAAGATGTTACGTGAATCGCGTTCGTCAGCCGGTACCAAAAAGGCCAGCAACTGACCTTCAAGCTGCTCTTGCTCGGTCGCCAGTTCGGTCATCTCTTCACGTGCCATTTCAGCCATTTCGCCGCCAGCGCTGAGCAACTGCTCTGCGCTGCTACGATCGGCTTCGAGCTTTTGCATCCGCTGCATGGAGTCGGCCAACTGTTGCAGACGCGCATATTCGCGTCCCAGAGCGATGAACTGGTTCTGGTCGTTGGTAATTTCCGGCTGGCCCAGCAGCAAGCCCAACTCCTCATGGCGAGCCTGGAAGCTGAGCAAACGGCGGCGAAGATTGGGGCTCATGGTCGGATTTACTCGTAGTCGTTAGCAGCGGCCGCGGAATCGTCTTTCGCTGAATCCAGCTCGTCCTGCTGTGCTTGGGGGTAGAGGCGCTCGATCAGGTCGAGTGTGTCGCGCTCGCCGGCCGCCGCTGCGTTGCGCATGGCCACAGTCGGCTCGTGCAGGAGTTTATTGGTCAATCCATGAGCGAGTTGGGTCATCACTTGTTCTGCGTTGATTCCCGCTTTCAGTTGGCTCAACGCGCGTTCGAGTTGAGCCTGCTGTAGGCGCTGTCCGTGTGCTCGCAGTCTACCTACCGCGCGACTGGATTCCGAACTTCGCCACCAGCCCATGAATTCGTCGACCTGATCGGTGACCAGGGTCTCGGCGCGCATGGCGGCATCTCGACGGCGGTCTTGGCCCACAGCGACGACCTGCGCCAAGTCATCCAATGCGTAAAGATACACATCAGCCAGGTCGCCCACGCTGGACTCGACGTTGCGCGGCACACCGAGATCGCAAATAAACAGCGGTCGATGGCGACGCCCCTTGAAGGCGTGACGCACCATCGTGTGGGTTATCAGGGCGCTGCTGGCGTGAGTGGCGATAAACAGAATGTCGACTTCGCTGAGTAAAGAATCGAGTTGACTAAGATCGGCGGCTCGAGCACCGACGCGTGCGGCCAGCGTTGTGGCGCGAGCTAGCGTGCGATTGGCGACCACTAAGTCCTTCACACCCCGGCCCTGCAGATGGCGCGCGGCCAGTTCCATCGTCTCGCCCGCGCCCACCAGCAAGACACGGCGCTTGGGTAGTTGATCAAACACGCGCTGCACCAAACGAACCGCAGCGTAGGCGACGCTAACCGGATTGGCGCCCAATTCGGTTTCCGAACGGATCCGCTTGGCGACGGCGAAGCTGCGCTGAAATAGCCGGTCCAGAGTCGGGCTCAGCGTGGCCGCATCGCGTGCCATGCGGTGAGCATCTTTGAGTTGTCCGAGTATTTGCGGTTCACCCAGCACCATCGAATCCAAACCGGTGGCGACACGGAACATGTGCCGCACTGCATCGGCATCGAAGTG
>QIMA01000186.1 GCA_003233535.1 Rhodanobacteraceae bacterium | reverse complement strand
TCGGAGCGTACGGCTTCCCCGGAAATCGTCACCACCAATACAGCGTTGGGTGGCTTGTTTCCAACGTACAAGGAGCGAGCTTGCTCGCGATGCGGCGCACTAGCGCCGCCTTGACCTTCCCTTCTAGGGCAGAGAATCGCGTGCGAGCACGCTCCTACACAAGAGCTTGTACGCCACCGTAGGGACCGCCCTGACGAGGCTCCGGTGTACCCGGTTTTTAAGCGCCATCAACAGCGTAATACTCCACTAGCTTGAGGACACAAGCGCCGTGAACGAGGTCCTATCACTAGCAGACGTCGACGCGACGCCTATCCAGCGCATGCTCGCCGCCTACGGTCTGAATATGCAAGTACTCAGCGACGGCGCCAAGCTTCCGGGAAGCTACTGGGGTGAGCCAGAGGCGGGGTTGGTAGGCAGTCAGCTGTATGTACGGCCGGACACACCGCTGCACTCGCTGCTGCACGAGGCCTGCCACTGGATCGTGATGGATCCGCGCAAGCGACCTCAGATCCATACCGACGCGTCCGACTCCCTCACCGAAGAGGATGCCACCTGCTACTTGCAGCTCGTGCTGTCGGCACAACTGGCGCAATTCGGACTGGACCGCGCGCTGCAGGACATGGACAGCTGGGGCTACAGCTTTCGCCTGGGATCGGCACGCGCTTGGTTTGAGGGCGACGCCGAGGACGCTGCCGCCTGGCTAGCGGCACACGGCATGGTCGACGCGCAGCACAAACCGACCGGGCTAGTGCGGACTGCAGTGGAGCCGCTCACTCCCACTCGATAGTCGCTGGCGGCTTGCCGGTTATGTCGTAAACTACGCGTGACACGCCGCGGACTTCATTGACGATGCGCAGACTCACTTTCCCGAGTAGCGAGTAAGGCAGCTCGGCCCATCCTGCGGTCATGAAATCAATCGTTTCCACCGCACGCAACGCGATCACTGGCTCATAGGCCCGTGCATCGCCTACCACGCCGACTGACTTCACCGGCAGGAAGACCGCGAACGCCTGGGAGGTGCGCTCGTACCATCCACTGGCACGCAGCTCCTGGATGAAGATGTGGTCGGCCTTCTGCAGCACGCTGACCACATCGGCGGATACGGCGCCGAGCACCCGCACACCCAGCCCCGGCCCGGGAAACGGATGCCGATGGATCATTTCGTGCGGCAGCCCGAGCGCGTTGCCTAAACGCCGCACTTCGTCCTTAAATAGCTCGCGCAATGGTTCCACTAGCGACAGCTTCATGTGCTCGGGCAAGCCACCGACGTTATGGTGGGATTTAATCACGTGGGCCTTGCCGGTGCGCGCCCCGGCCGATTCAATCACGTCTGGATAAATCGTGCCCTGGGCCAAGAACTGCACATCGCGCAGCTTGGCCGCCTCTTGTTCGAAGATCTCCACAAACAACCCGCCGATGATCTTGCGCTTGGTTTCCGGGTCATCCACTCCGTCTAAAGCGGCAAAATACTTCTCTGCAGCATTTACTCGGATCACCTTCACGCCCATATGCTGGGCGAAGGTTCGCATGACTTGGTCACCTTCTTGGTAACGCAGTAAGCCAGTATCGACGAACACGCAGGTGAGCTGATCGCCGATCGCCTCGTGCAGCAGCGCCGCGACCACCGAGGAGTCCACCCCGCCGGACAGACCCAACAGCACTTCGGCGTCGCCGACCTGCTCGCGCACTCGCCGTATCTGGTCGTCGATGATGCCGTCGGCGGTCCACAGGGCTTCGCAACCGCAGACTTCCATCGAGAAACGCCGCAGAATCTCTAAGCCCTGACGGGTATGCGTTACTTCAGGATGAAACTGAATACCGAACCAGCGGCGTTCCGCGTCTTCTATCGCGATGATCGGCACATGTTCGGTGCTGGCAACCACCTGGAATCCTGGCGGAGCAGCCTGCACACGATCGCCGTGGCTCATCCACACGTCTAGCCGGTTAGCATCTATATGGTCAGTAAGCCCGCCCAGCAGCGTGCTGCCCTCGCCTACCCGCACTTCCGCATGGCCAAATTCACGCTCCTGCTCAGCACCCACTTGGCCACCCAGTTGCGCCGCCATCGACTGCATGCCGTAGCAGATTCCGAGCATCGGAACCTTCATCTGCAAGACTGCATCGGGGATGCGCGGCGCATCAGCCAAGGTTGTGGACTCGGGCCCACCGGACAAAATCACCCCGCGCGGCGCAAATGCCACGAGTTCATCAACCG
This sequence comes from Rhodanobacteraceae bacterium, assembly GCA_003233535.1. GTDB lineage: Bacteria > Pseudomonadota > Gammaproteobacteria > Xanthomonadales > SZUA-5 > SZUA-5. The sequence goes on along the minus strand of QIMA01000186.1, from coordinate 713 downwards.
GCATATCCCAGGGCAAGATTTCGCAGTAAACGCCAAGCTCGCGCACCTTGCGCGCAATCAGCTGGGTGTACTGAGAACCGAAATCGAGAATTAGCAATCGGTGGGCATGAATGTCCAAGGCAGTCCCCTGATCGTGGCGCAAGGCATTTGCAATATGATTGACTTTAGGCACGCAGCAGTCTGCGTGCCTAAGCGAAAGCTAAGCTTCGTCGTTGGTGAGCTAGGGACACACTGGACTAACCAACCCGATAGTTCGGCGCTTCCTTAACGATAGTGACGTCGTGCACGTGCGACTCGCGCACGCCGGCGTTGGTAATCCGCACGAATTGGGGCTTAGTGCGCATCTCTTCGATGTTCTTGCAGCCGACGTAGCCCATCGATGCACGCAAGCCACCGGCTAGCTGGTGGATGATCGCGCCAATCGGACCGCGGTAAGGCACGCGCCCTTCGATCCCTTCTGGGACCAACTTCTCCGCGTCCACCTCATCTTGGAAGTAACGGTCTTTGGAGCCATCCTGCATGGCTCCCAACGAACCCATGCCGCGATAGGACTTGTAGGACCGGCCCTGATAGAGCTCCACTTCCCCCGGCGCCTCTTCGGTGCCGGCAAACATGCTGCCCAACATCACGGACGCGGCGCCAGCCACGATCGCCTTGGCGAAATCACCGGAGAAGCGAATGCCACCATCGGCGATAAGCGGCACCCCGGTTCC
>QIMA01000511.1 GCA_003233535.1 Rhodanobacteraceae bacterium | reverse complement strand
GGCCAGTCGCGATGAGGGCCCCGGACACAAGTACTTGGCCCAGCACAGCGCCGGCTCCGGCAAGTCCAACTCCATCGCCTGGACCGCGCATTAGCTCTCGGCGCTGTATGACGCGCAGGGCGAGAAGGTTTTTCACTCGGTGATCGTGGTCACCGACCGCACGGTGTTGGACAGCCAGCTGCAGGAAACGATCTACCAGTTCGAGCACGCCGATGGCGTGGTCGGCAAGATCAATAACGACGAGGGGCAGGGTGCCAAAAGCGAAAAGCTGGCCGAGGCGCTGACCCTGAGCCAGCCGATCGTGATCGTCACCATTCAGACCTTTCCGCATGTGCTCAAGGCGATCGAGGACAGCGTCAGCCTGAAGGAGCGGCGCTACGCGATCATCGCCGACGAGGCGCATTCCTCGCAGACCGGGGCGACCGCGCGCAAGCTCAAAGAGGTGCTAGTCGCTGAGGCCAGCGATGGGGATGAGGACGAGGCGACTGGCGAAGACATGATCGCGGCGGCGGTCAAGGCGCGGGGCGACGCGTCCAACCTGAGCTACTACGCCTTTACCGCCACGCCCAAGGCCAAGACTCTGGAGCTGTTTGGTCGAGTGCCCGATTCAAGTCAGCCGGCCTCCAAGACCAACAAGCCGGAGCCCTTTCACGTCTACAGCATGCGTCAGGCGATCGAGGAGGGTTACATCCTCGACGTGCTGAAGAACTACACCAGCTACAAGGTGGCCTATCAGCTGGCACAAAGAGTCGCCGCTGCCGATACCGAGGTCGATGCCAAGAAGGCGCGGGTCAAGCTTGGCCAGTGGGTGCGCCTGCACGACTACAACATCGCGCAGAAGGTGATGGTGATCGTCGAGCACTATCGCGACACGGTGCTGGGTCTGCTCGGCGGCCAGGCCAAGGCGATGGTCGTGACCGGCTCGCGCAAGGAGGCGGTGCGCTACAAGCTGGAGTTCGATAAGTATGTCGTGAAGAAGGCCTACGCTGGGATGCGGGCGATGATCGCCTTCTCCGGCGAAGTCAGCTTCAGCGCCAGCGATCCCCACGTGGAAGGGCTGCTCGGCGAGAAGTTCACCGAGTCCAACATGAACCCCGATCTGAATGGCCGCGACATGCCCAAGGTTTTCGATCAGGACAGCTACCACCTGATGATCGCCGCGAACAAATTCCAGACCGGTTTCGATCAACCCAAGCTGTGCGCGATGTACGTCGACAAGAAGCTCGGCGGTGTGGACTGCGTGCAGACCCTGTCGCGCCTCAACCGCACCTACCGCGGTAAAGTCGAAACCTACGTCCTGGATTTCTTCAACGATCCCGAAGACGTTCTGGCCGCCTTCCAGGAGTACTACCAGACCGCGCACCTGCTGGATGTCTCCGACCCCAATCTGATCTGGGATCTGTACGAGAAACTGCGCGCGAGCGGGATTTTTCTGTGGACCGAAGTGATGCAGTTCGGCGAGATGTATTTCACCAGCAAGAGCAACGCCGCTATCGGCAACGTCTGCCAACCCGCGGTGCAGCGCTGGCAGAGTGGCTACGCCGATGCACAGGAAGCCTTCGCTCGCCACAAGCTGCTATTCGAGCGCGCTAAGAAGACTGGCGATGCGGTACTGATCGGCAACGCCGAGACCGAGATGAAGGCCGCCAAGCAGGAGTTGGACCGCTTGGGCGTGTTCAAGGCCGATCTGGTGTCCTTTACCCGCTACTACGAATTCATGTCGCAGATCGTCGACTTCGACAGCACCGGCCTCGAACGCCTCAGCCTTTACGCCCGCCACCTCGCCCCGCTGCTGCGCGAACAGAAACCCGACGAAGACCCCGTTGATTTGGGTTCGGTTGAGCTCAGTCACTACCGGCTGTCCAAGGTCAAGCAGCAGAGTCTGCGGATGGTCAAAGAAAGCGAAGGGCTTTATGGCGTCACCGAGTTGGGTACCGGCAAGGCGCGGGACAAGGCCGAGGAATGGCTGTCGCAGATAATCACCCGGCTGAACGAACTGTTTGTAAGCGACGAGTTGAGCGAGCAGGACCTGATCAACTACGCCTACACCATTCGCGACAAGGTTAGCGAAAACGAGCGAGTGATCCAGCAAGTCGACAACAACTCCGCCGAGCAGGCGATGATCGGTGACTTCAGTGTGGCCATGGACGATGCGGTGATGGCCAGCGGCGACGCCCACCAGAATCAGATGATGCAGTATTTGAACAACAAGGGGCTGGCGGCTGGGTTTCAGCGGTTGGTGTTTGAGTTATTGGTGGCGCAGCGGAAGGGTGGGGCTGGGGCGCGCGATGGCGCCGGTGCATCAGGTTCCGGCCATGCTTGATCTGAAGTTCGTCGCATCTGTTGCCGAGCGCGATATCGATATGGTCGTGCCAAAGTTGGAGCTGTTATCGAAGAGCTTTGCAGAGCAGGAGGATTTGGTGCTCACGGCACTGGATAGTGTGGACTCGTTGAAGGATTTGCTGGTTCGGTAGGAGCGATAGATGGGGCAAGTTCCCGATGTGCGCTGGGCAATCTTGTCCCGAATGTCTTTGTGACCAAAGTCAGGCGGAACTGTTGGCGGATGAATGGGCTTGAGGACCGACCGAAATCGTGACCAAGGCTGAAGCGTCACAGTATCTCCAGCAGGCCCGCGGCCGGTACTACGTGTATCTACTGCTGCGCCACGACGGCACGCCGTTCTATGTCGGCAAGGGGAAGGACAAGCGAGCCTTTCACCATGCTCCGCCGCAATCTCGGGAAGGTTCCCGAAGGCCTTCGCGAAGCATTCAAGCAAGCTGACATTTGTTGGAACAGCAGTGGGAGTTGTTGGTTCCAATGGGACCCGGCATGCGCTAGCTTCGCGTCCATATATGTTCGTCGTGCCACTACCCGTTCGCGCCGCGATGGCGGCAGTTACTTCAGCGCAGCGAGCGCGTCGGTGGGCGGGTCAAGCAGGTCAC
>QIMA01000348.1 GCA_003233535.1 Rhodanobacteraceae bacterium | reverse complement strand
GCCAAACGAGTACCAGCTCCGGAGCCAGACCGCTGGACTGCTCTTCTCAGCCCTAGCTACATTAATGACGCAGCAACTCCGTACCGGACACAACCCAGCTATCCTTGAGCGCTGACCCAATAAGGAGCTGTAGCCATGTGGCTGACCCTGATCGTGCTGCTGGTGATTAGTCTGGCCATTGTGGCTTGGGCGGTAGCGGCCTACAACGGATTGGTCGCGGGCCGCAGCCGCTTGCGCAACGGCTTCGCTCAGATCGACGTGCAGCTAACCCGTCGACATGACCTAATTCCCAATTTGGTCGAGGTTGCCAAGACCTACATGGCGCACGAGCGCGAGACCTTGGAAGCGGTGATCAACGCGCGCAACAGCGCAGTGCAGGCGCAACAGCATGCGGCCAAAGATCCCAGCGATGCGGCGGCGATGACCGCTTTGTCCGGTGCGGAGAATGGATTGAGTTCGAGTCTGGGGCGGTTATTCGCGCTGTCTGAGGGTTACCCAGAGCTGAAATCCAATCAAAACATGATGCAGCTCAACGAGGAACTGGCGTCGACCGAAAATCGCGTGGCCTTCGCCCGCCAAGCCTTCAACGATGCGGTGATGAACTACGTCAATCGCCGAGAAATGTTTCCGGGCAGCCTGATCGCCAGCACATTTTCCTTCCCGCCAGCCTCGCCGCTGACCTTGGATGAGGGTGAAGAACACAAGCGCGAAGTACCCAGCGTCAAGTTTTAGCTCTGCGATGCGCCAAGTCAGCTCCCTGCCCCCGTTTCGGTTCAAGCGCGGCGGTGAGCCGTGAATTTTTTCGACGCCCAAGATCGCGCTCGCAAGCAGTCCAGGCGACTGCTGATTGCCTTTGCTTTGGTGGTGGGCACGGTAGTGATCGCAGTCGATGCAGCGCTGTTGCTGGCCGTCGGCGTGGAGTTCGGCGCCGAGGGTATGCAGCTACGTTGGGAGCCGTGGTCGGCATCGATGCTGACGCTGCTCGCCGGTGGCGCGCTGGCGACACTGCTGCTCATCGGCTTGTCCTCACTGGTGAAAATCGCCAGCCTGCGCGACGGCGGTTCGGCAGTGGCTCGCATGCTCGGCGGCACGCAGGTAGCGCCCCACTCCAAGGATCCGGCGCTGCATCGCTTGCGCGGCGTGGTTGAAGAAATGGCCATTGCCTCCGGCGTACCGGTGCCGTCGCTGTTTGTACTGGAACGCGAGGAAGGCATTAACGCGTTCGCCGCCGGCTACAGCAGTGCAGATGCGGCGGTCGCGGTCACCCGAGGCGCGCTGCAGCAACTCAGCCGGGATGAACTGCAGGGCGTCATCGCCCACGAATACAGCCACATACTCAACGGTGACATGCGCCTCAATCTGCGCCTGATGGGTTGGCTGTTCGGTATTTTGGTGTTGACCATAGGCGCGCGCAGGGTGCTGGCGCATTCGGATGTGTTCCGCAAATCCAAAGGCGCTCCGGTGGTCTTCATTCTGGCGCTCGCCGTGTTGATCATTGGCTCGATAGGTCTGTTCGGCGCGCGCGTTATCAAGGCAGCGCTAAGCCGGCAAAGAGAGTTCCTCGCTGACGCCTCGGCGGTCCAATTCACGCGCCAAACCGAAGGTTTGATCGGCGCTCTGCGCAAAATCGGCGGCACACCGAAAGGCTCTAAGCTGGACAACGTCGAGGCTGAAGAGATCAGCCACATGCTGTTCGGCGACGGCGTCGGCTTAAGTCGGCTGCTGGCAACACATCCGCCGCTAGCGGATCGTATCCGCGCGCTGGATCCAAACCTGCGCATGCCGCAAGCGACTCGGGTTGCGACCGCGGGCGGCGAGTCCGCCTCACCAGCAAGTGCGTTGATGTCTGCCGCTGCGCCGCCACCGCTGCCGGACGCCGTTCGAGTTTCATCCGATCAGGTCCAGGCGCAAGTAGGCAACCCGGGCGAAGACGACTACCGGCTCGCCGATCGGTTGCAGCATGCAATTCCTAGCGTGCTGCGCGATGCTGCCGAGGATCCACAGCAAGCGGGTGACTTAGTTTTGGGCCTGCTGTTGAGCGCCTACTCGCCACGACGCAAACAGCAGCTGGAGCACATTGCGCAGTCTTTCGGAGCAGGCGTACTCAGCCGCGTGCAGACCCTCGCCGAGTCCTGCTCTGGCCTGCACCCTGCACTGCGCTTACCGCTCGCGCACTTAGCCGTGCCGGCGCTGCGCCAGCGACCACCGAGTACGCGCTTTAAGCTGCAGCAGTGCGTAGCCCAGATGAATGCCAGCAGCGAGCAGCAAAGCCTATTCGAATACTGCTTGCGGCGATTACTGCGAGGGCTCCTGCAAGAGAGCGAAAAACCGGTCCAGACCGAGGGCGGGGCAAAGCTGATTCGACACTTTCACGATGCAACCGGCTTGCTGATGATCCTCGCGCAGCATGGCCACGATGACCCAGCGCAAGCCGAACGCGCCTATTTAGCGGGAGTCGGAGCCTTGGGTCATGGGCAAGCGCCGCATTATCAGGCGCGCTCTAACTGGCCTGCCGAACTGGATGCCGTCCTGCCATTGCTCGACCAACTGCGCCCAAAGAGCAAGTCCCTGTTGCTTAAAGCCATGGTCGAAACCAGCAGCCACGATGGCCGCTTGAGCATCGCCGAAGCCGAATTGCTGCGCACCCTGGGTGCTAGCCTGCATATGCCGCTGCCGGCGCTGCTGGGTGTAGCCATCGCCTAGTGGCAGCTCCCCGCACCCAGCACCCGCACGCCGCGGATAGGCGTAATTCTGACCGCCTTACGGCTGCCCGAATCTGCTTGCGTGATTCAGTCGAAGCAGCAAGGATCGCCCGACCTGAAAACGTTGGCGATAACAAGGCCTGTAGAGACGCTACTCGCCGCAACCGCCTACGCCCTTACGCACTCCGACTAAATTTGGTTCAAACCCTATGTCCAATCACCCATTTCTCTCGTTGTTGATC
>QIMA01000342.1 GCA_003233535.1 Rhodanobacteraceae bacterium | reverse complement strand
TGAGATTTACGCCGACCGCACCGAGGTGGTTGACCAACGCTACCCGGCCGCCGGCAAAGCCAACGTGGCGATCGAGTTGGGCGTGCTCGATATGGCCGACGGACAGATCCGCTGGATCGACCTGGGCGGCGACAAAGACATCTACCTGGCCCGGGTGAAATGGCTGCCTGGCAGCAATGCGCTGAGCTATCAGCGCATAAATCGCAATCAGCGGCGGTTGGATCTGGTGCGGGTGGATTTGAACGAGGAGCTTAGCCAAACAACGCTGCTCACCGAGGAACGCGAGACCTTCGTCAATCTCAATAAGGGCCTGCGCTTTGTTAACCGTAAGGGCAGCTTTTTGTGGATGAGCGAGCGCGATGGTTTTGCCCACCTCTACACCTACAAAGCGAACGGCGAGCTACGCCACCGAGTAACACTAGGTGCATGGCAGGTCGACGAGGTCCTGGCGCTGGACAGCAAGCGCGGGCGGGTTTATTTCGCAGCCAACGCAGACGACCTGCTGGGCCGCGACATTTACATGCAGAGCTTAGATCCTCTGGACCCCAGCAAGCCGCGCAAAATCAGCAGCGATGGCGGTTGGCACAACGCCGTTTTCGCCGACACCGGAGATCTATGGCTAGACACCTGGAGCCACGACAACCATCCGCCACAGGTGCGGCTGCGCGACGCACGGGGCAAGGAAAAGGCGGTGATCGCGGCCAACACGGTCGATGACGATCACCCCTACGCGCCATATCTGGACGCACACCTAGGCAGCGAATACGGCGAGCTGCGCGCAATCGACGGTCAGCCGCTGTACTACCAGATGATCAAGCCCGCCGGCTTCGATCCGCGCAAACGTTACCCGGTGGTGATCCGCACCTACGGTGGGCCCCATGCGCAAGTGGTGTACAAGGTCTGGGACAGCCGCTTCGGCTTGTTCGATCAGTACCTAGCCCAGCAGGGCTTCATTGTTTTTAGCCTGGACAATCGCGGCAGCGCGCGTCGCGGGACCGCTTTCGAAAACCCAATCTATCGAGCGATGGCCGGAGTTGAGGTGGAAGACCAGCAGTTAGGCATTCAGTGGCTGCGCGAGCAGGAGTACGTCGACCCAGATCGAATCGGCGTACACGGTTGGAGCTATGGCGGCTACGTGAGCCTGCACCTGTGGGCGCGCACGCCGACCCTGGCTGCAGCAGTTGCGGTTGCGCCGGTGACCGACTGGAAGCTCTACGACACCCACTACACCGAACGCTACATGGACTTGCCGCAGGCCAACGAGCAGGGTTACAGCGACAGCAACGTGCTTACTTGGCTCGATAAGGTGGAGGATCCGGCGACCCTGTCGGATCGGCTGCACCTGATCCACGGCATGGCTGACGACAACGTGCTGTTTACCCACTCAACGGCATTCATCTCCAAGGCCGTGGAAAAAGGCATACGCTTCAATTTGATGACCTACCCGGGCGGTAAGCACGGCCTCAAATCCAGCCCCGCAATGCGCGTGCACGTGTTCAATGAAATCGCCAACTTCCTGATGCTAAAGCTGCAGCCGTAGGCAGACTGAACACTGGCAAGCGTGACCTTGTCAGCTCAAGTGCGGATTCATGGCGACACGTCGTTTGTATTCGAAAACAGCGACGAACAGCTTCAGAACCAGCGTTCTGGCGACCTTCCGAAGAAGGCCGTCCTTTCGCGTCTACTCGCCTCTGACTAAAGCGACTCGCGGGTCTTGACCACGCAAAACACGCACAATGACCACTTCTGTCGGGTCTATCCGGTAATAAATCGAATGTCGGCCGCACACCGTGCGCCTGTATCCCGCTTGGATATGTTCTACGGCGGGATAACGCATAGGATGCGCTGCAAGGGCTGAAAAACGAGCTTTCAACTGGTCACGGTATCGGTCTGATTGTTCGATCCCGAAGTTTTCGTCGCCATATTGGGCGATTACAATCAAATCTTCCTCGGCTGCGCCTGTGAGCCGATATTCAGACATACCTTTTTTTCTTGTGTCGCGCTCTCGCTTCTTCCCAGATTTCATCGACGCTGCGGTTGCTAAAACCGCTTTGCTCGCCTTCGATCAACGCGGCGCGGATTGCAGCGATTTCTTCCGGTGTTTCTTGCTGTTGTATTTGACGCTCGCGGATCAGTTCGCGGACGACTTCGCTTTCATTGCCGAAATGCCCTGTCTTGATCTGCGCCTTGATCCAGCTATCTTGCTGGTCCGTGACGGATATGCTTTTTTTAACCATTGCCATTTTTGCTCTCCGATAAATCGGCGAAATTATCCTACCCAGTAGTATAATTTACTCCTTCTCTTTTCCCCAAGCAATTTTTTTGCCTTTCTTTTTCTCCTCCATTCCTTTGAGAGACACGCCATAGCGTGGCTCTAGCTCGGATGTTTCATAAACTTCACGCGCCCTCGCTAGGCCCTTGATCGCCCAGCGACTTTTTCTCAGTCGGGTGTATGAACCACTACACCGCTACTTTAGAAAAAACCACTGGCCTACCAATGTCCTGCGCGAGTTCATGAAATACCCGGGCTAAAAAGGCGTTCCACCGAGCCGACACCTCAGACTATCGTCACGCGCAGCGGCCAGCATCCCGAAGGGGTTGCCAACATGGGCACGCACATGTTGACACCAACCTGGGCCCGATCTTTCGGGCCCTAAACGTCGCCGAAACCCTTGCTTCCCGTGGCTAAGCCCCCATTTCGCTGCACTGTCCAATGGCGATGTGCGCGATGACCAATCCTCTGCTGCAAGAACTCGAGCTACCGAACTTCGCTGCCCTGCGAGCCGAGCACGTCGAGCCCGCCGTGAGTGCACAGCTGGGTCAGTGGCGCGCACAGGTGGCCGCGGTGTTGGCCAACCCAGATGCCAATACTTTCGATTCGGCAATCGCGCCCTTGGAGCAGGCATCCGACGCACTTTCGCGCACTTTTTCACCGGTTAGCCACCT
>QIMA01000586.1 GCA_003233535.1 Rhodanobacteraceae bacterium | reverse complement strand
AGGCCCTTGATCGCCCAGCGATTTTTCCTCAGTCGGGTGTATGAACCACTACACCGCTCCTTCGAAAAAACCACTGGGCAATCAATGTCCTTCGCGAGCATCGCGCGAGTTCATGAAATATCCGGGCTAGCCCAGCGCTTCATCCAACTCAGCGATCAAATCGTCAACCGCTTCTACGCCAACGCTGAGGCGGATCAAGGCATCGTCGATACCCAACTCGGCGCGCTTTCCCGGGGGCACAGAGGCGTGCGTCATGATCGCCGGGTGATTAACCAGGCTCTCTACGCCGCCCAGGCTCTCAGCCAGAGCGAACAAGTGACAGCGTTCAAGCATCGTCCGCGTCGCATCCAAACCACCTTTGACCACCACGCTAATGATACCGCCGTAGCGCCCGCCCATCTGTCGGGTCGCCAGCTCATGCTGCGGGTGGCTGCTCAGCCCCGGATAAATGACCTTTGCTACGCGCGCATCCTTGGCCAGCCACTCGGCGATTTGCATCGCGTTGTCGCTGGCTCGCTCAACCCGCAAATGCAGCGTCTTTAGACCGCGCAAGGCCAAGAAACTATCAAATGGTCCCTGTACGGCGCCCACGGCGTTCTGCAAGAACGTGATTTGCTCGGCCAAATCGGCGCGGCCAGTCGCCAGCATGCCGCCGACCATGTCGGAATGGCCGTTAAGATATTTGGTCGCTGAGTGGACCACGATGTCGCAGCCGTGCTCCAGTGGACGCTGCAGCATCGGTGTTGCAAAAGTGTTGTCGACCACGGTGATCGCCCCACTCGATTTACCAACCGCGGCCACCTCGGCCAAGTCGACCAGCTTGAGCATCGGGTTGGTCGGCGTTTCGACCCAGATCATCTTGGTCTGATCGCTCACCGCCGCCGCCAACGCGCCCGGCTTGGACATATCGACGAAACGGAACTTCAGGTTGGCCGTATGTTGCCGAACCTTATCAAACAACCGAAACGTGCCGCCGTACAAATCGTCCATGGCGACCACTTCGCTTCCCGCCGGCAGCAGCTCTAGTGCAGTCGCTGATGCCGCTAGGCCAGAGGCAAATGCGAAACCGTTGGTGCCCCCTTCCAGACCGGCTAAGCAGCGCTCATAGGCGAAGCGGGTCGGATTGTGCGAGCGAGTGTACTCATAGCCCTGATGGACACCTGGGGAGGACTGCACGTAGGTGCTGGTGGCGTAGATCGGCGGCATGATTGCGCCGGTCGAAGGATCTGGCGCCTGCCCAGCGTGAATGCACTGAGTCGCGAAAGCGTGTTTTTTCTTGGTCATCGTTGATACCAATAGTGAATGCTAGAAAAGAGGTGTCACCGAACCTGGTGACGCTCAATGCACAGTAGACCGGGAGCGACGCGTTAGCCTCACACGATCCACGAACAGTAGGGCTAACCTGCTAGCTGTCGGAGCGGCGGCGCAGGTAGTTGAGCAAGTCCATGCGCGTAATTAGGCCAAGGAATCGCTCACCGTCCATCACGATTGCCACGTGGCCAACGTTGAAGATTGGCAACAAGTCCGCAACAGGTGTCGTTACCTCAATCCGTTGCAGCGCAGTGGCCATCGCGGTGCTGACTGGGTCGCGAAAGCGCGCTTCCTGACCATAAACGTGCAGTAGCACATCAGACTCATCCAGAATACCGACAATATTTTCGCCGTCCATCACCGGCAACTGCGAAACATCGTACAGCTTCATGCGCTGATAGGCGCCGGTGAGCGGCTCATTCGGGCCAACGACTACGGTGTCTCGCTGGCTGTAGGGGCGGAAGATCAGGTCACGCAGATCACCGTGTAGCTCGCGGTCCAAGAAGCCGTTGTCGAGCATCCAGTAATCGTTGTACATCTTGGACAGGTATTTGTTGCCGGTATCGCAAACGAAGGCCAAAACCCGTTTCGGCGTGCTCTGCTCGCGGCAATAGCGCAGCGCCGCGGCAAGCACGGTTCCGGTTGACGATCCGCCTAGGATGCCTTCTTTACTGAGCAACTCCCTGCCGGTGTGAAAGCTTTCTGCATCGGATATGGAGTAGGCTTTAGTGACGCGAGAGAAGTCACTAATTGAGGGCAAAAAATCTTCGCCTATGCCCTCAACCATCCATGAACCGCTCTTCGTATCGAGCGTACCGGCGTTGATGTAGCGCTCCAAAATCGAACCCACTGGATCAGCAACGATCAGTTCGACGTGCGGTGCCGCGCGAGCGAAGAAGCGGCTCAGCCCAGTCATGGTTCCCGACGAGCCGACGCCAAAAACCACGGCGTCAACGTCGTGACCCATCTGCGCCCAAATCTCCGGGCCAGTGCCTTCTTCGTGGGCTTTGGGATTGGCGGGATTGCCAAACTGATTGATGAAAATGGCGTCTGGGGTTTCCGCGGCGATGCGCTCAGCCAGATCTTGGTAGTACTCGGGGTGGCCCTTGGCGACGTCGGATCGGGTTAGCACGACCTCCGCACCCATCGCTTTGAGATTGAAGATTTTTTCCCGGCTCATCTTGTCCGGGACTATCAGGATCAACCGATAGCCTTTCTGCTGCGCCACCAACGCCAACGCCAACCCGGTATTGCCCGCCGTACCCTCGACCAGGGTTCCGCCCGGCTTAAGCTTGCCGCTACGCTCGGCATCCTCAACCAAGCTCAAACCGATGCGATCTTTGATCGATCCACCCGGATTGGTACTTTCAAGCTTGAGAAACAGATCGCATGGACCGGTGTCCAGCCGCTGAGCCTTCACCACCGGCGTATTGCCGATCATTTCGAGGACGTTCTGATGAATCGCCATCGCTACCCCTACCCACAATCACAAAGAGGCGCAAAGGGTATCCGGTTTCGCCACAGATTCCTCGCCTAGTGTCCTGCCAACGGTCTAATGACGGGTTCAGCGCCCCTGTGGTGTTTCGCCGCAAGGCGCGTCGCGCAGGCAATGGCCCAGTCCTTGTCAAGCGGCGCA
>QIMA01000522.1 GCA_003233535.1 Rhodanobacteraceae bacterium | reverse complement strand
GGTGGGGCAGACCTGCACCCAAGGTCTGAAGATTACCGTGCTCGATGGGCTGACCATCGCCGGCTTGCTCGGGGTGATGCTGTATCGCTCAGTGTCGCTCACCCTGACTGTGCTGTTGATCGGCCCGCTGATCGCGCTGCTGGTAAGCTACGTGGGTCGTCGCTATCGGCGGATTTCGCGTTCGGTACAGGCATCTATGTCCGATGTGGCGCAAATGGCGCAGGAGGCTGTAGGCGCCGAGCGCGAGATCAAGATCTATGGCGCGCGCGAGTTGTTCGAACGCCGCTTCGCCAAAACCAACCGGCAGCACTACGGCGGTCAAATGAAGATCGCCGTGACCAACGCTTTGAGCACCGCGACCGTGCAGTTTCTAGCTGCGCTGGCCTTGGCGATGGTGATCTTCGTTGCCACGCGCCCAGGTCGGCTGGAGGGCTTGAGCCCCGGCGACTTTATGTCCTTCATCACCGCGATGATGCTAATTTTGCCCTCACTGAAACGCTTAACCACGGTGCAGGCGATGATCGGCCGAGGATTGGCGGCGGGTGAGAGTCTGTTCGAGCTGCTTGACGAAGCTCCCGAGGATCAGCGCTCAGGACGAGAACTGCGCCGCGATCAGGTCCGTGGAGAAGTGGAACTGCGCGATGTGCGCATGCGCTATGTCGAGGATCGAGCGCCGGCCCTGGATGGCGTGAGCCTGCTCTTGCCTGCGGGCAAAGTGACCGCCTTGGTCGGGCGTTCGGGCAGCGGCAAATCGACCCTGGCGGCGCTCTTGGCGCGTTTTCGTGATCCGCAGCAAGGCGTGATCTTGCTCGATGGCAAACCGTTGGCCGAGTACCGGTTGATCGACCTGCGTGCGCAGATCGCGCTGGTTAGTCAGCACGTCGTGCTGCTCGATGACAGCATCGCCGCCAATATCGCGCTAGGGACGGGCGGTAAAGCCGATCGGGACGCGATTGAAGCGGCGGCCAAGGCCGCGCATGTGTTGGAATTTGCACAAAGGCTGCCCAACGGCTTGGATACGCAGATAGGCGAAAACGGAGCCAGTCTGTCGGGTGGACAACGTCAGCGTATAGCAATCGCACGAGCGATATTGAAAGACGCACCCATCTTGATTTTGGATGAGGCCACGTCGGCGCTGGACAACGAGTCTGAGCGCCTGATTCAATCGGCTCTGGAGCAGATTACCCAGGGCCGGACCACGCTGGTGATCGCACACCGTTTGAGCACCGTGGAGAATGCGGACCGCGTCGTGGTAATGGAAGCAGGGCAAGTGTTGGAACAGGGTACGCACACACAGCTGCTGGCTGCCGGCGGTGCCTACGCGCAGCTTTATCGCAGCCAGCTTGAGGAGCCGGCCGATGAGCAAAGCGCTTGAGCGTTGGTCCAATTCGCTGCAATCACTGTGGTACAGCGACCGACCAATTCCCGTAGGGCTGAAACTGGCAGCTAAGGCCTATGCAGGTTTGCGCTGGCTAAATGGCTGGCCCTGGCGCGCTGGCTGGCGGCACTCGGCCGAGCTCAAAGTGCCGGTGATTGTGGTCGGCAATATCAGCGTAGGCGGAACTGGCAAAACGCCTCTGGTATTGGCTCTGGTAGAGCATCTGCGTGAACGTGGCATGCGCCCAGGTGTAGTCTCCAGAGGCTATGGTCGCAAGCGCCGCGGCTTGCGCCGGGTGACCGCCGACAGCAGCGCCAGCGAGGTCGGTGACGAACCGATCCTGATCGCGCGCCGGGCAAAAGTGCCGGTGGCCGTGGCGGTACGCCGCGTCGAGGCGGTTCGCTTGCTGTTGGCCAAGGCTGAGGTCGACGTGGTTATTGCTGATGACGGGTTGGAGCACCACGAACTGCCCAGACAAGTAGAGATTGTGGTCGTAGACGGCGCTCGAGGCTTCGGCAACGGTCAGTTGCTGCCAGCCGGGCCGCTGCGCGCGCCGCTCAAGCGCTTGGACCAAGTGGATCTGCTGGTAGCCAACGGCGGCAGCGGTCAAGGCGCTTTCCCGATGCGGCTGGAGCCTGAACGCTTGCAGCGCTTTCGCGACGGCGTAGAAATTAATCTGGGTTGGCTGCGTGGACGGGCGGTTCGTGCGGTGGCAGGGATCGGCCATCCGGAGCGTTTCTTCGCGCTATTGGAAGAACTCGGAGCGCAGCTATTACAGGCCGAGGCATTGCCCGATCATGCTAGCGCCGAACGATTGCGCGGCGCCTTGCTGGGTAGCGGTCCGGTGTTGCTAACCGAGAAAGACGCGGCCAAGCTAACGCCCAGTGCAGAGGAGGCTGACATCTACGTGCTAGGCGTGCAGGCTCACCTAAGCGCTGACTTTTGGAGCGCTTTCGATCAGGCGCTGTCGCGCGCCACCACAACCTTCATGGACGAGTAGACTTAGCACGCATGACTAAAGTCGTCATTGCCATTCCGGCTCGATTCGAATCGGTGCGATTGCCCGGCAAGCCGCTGCGACGCTTGGCCGGACGGCCGCTCATCGCGCATGTTATTGATCGCGCTCGCGAAGTGGGTGATTTGCCAATCATTGTGGCAACCGATGATATGCGCATCGCGGAGGTTGCCGAGTCGTTTGGGGTGCAGGTGTGCCTAACGGATTCGGAACATCCCAGCGGCAGTGATCGCTTAGCTGAATGCGCGCAGCGGATGGGGCTGAGCGACGACACCGTGCTGATCAACCTGCAGGGTGACGAACCGCTGATGCCAGCGATCTGCATGCGCCAAGTGGCCAGACTTTTGGTCGAGCACCCGGAAGCCGCGATTGCGACCCTGGCGACACCCATCGCGGACTCTGCGAGCATGTTCGACCCCAACGTGGTCAAGGTGGTTTGCGATCGCAAGGGCCGTGCGTTGTATTTCTCCCGCGCGCCGATTCCGTGGGCACGCAATGCATTCGCAGACGGCGGTCGTCGATTGCCCGCAGGTCTGGGTGCGCGCCGACATATGGGTCGGCGCGTTGCGAAAGTTCAGCCAGCTACCGCCATCGACATTGGAGCTCGCGGAGTCGCTAGAGCAGCTGCGTGCGCTGGAAAACGGTCTGCAGATCGTCGTCGCTAACGCCAAGGCGGCGGTCCCCGGGGGCGTGGATACTGAAGATGATCTGCAGCGCGTCGAAGAGCTACTGGAATCGGGCGTGACGCTCGGCAGCGTGGCGCCAACGACCGAGCCGGTAGCGATGACCCAGCAGGGATTCCGCGTGGCGTTCGTGTGCATGGGCAATATCTGTCGCTCGCCTTTAAGTGAAATGCTAGCGCGCAGCGAAGGCAAACGCCACGGTCTGGGAGATTGGCTGGAAGTGGCGTCGCGCGGGACCCACGCCAGCCATCAGGGCGATCCTGCTGATCTGCGTGCGCAGGCCTTGGCGCGGCGACGTAAGCTGGACTTGCGCGCCCACCGGGCGCAGCGCCTGAGCGTCGAGGACTTTCAGGAATTCGACCTGCTGATCGCCCACGATCAGGCCAACTTGAATCAAATGCGTGCCCTGTGCCCACCGCAGCGGCGGGACCGGCTGCGATTGTTGATGGATTTTGCACCCAAATTGCAGCACCGCGAGG
>QIMA01000311.1 GCA_003233535.1 Rhodanobacteraceae bacterium | reverse complement strand
CATGCCGATCAGCGCCAGCGTTCGCGCAATGTCCAAGCCGCCAAGTCGTCCAACCCTCGCGCTAGTCATGGACGGCCAAGGTCGCTTGGTCGAGCCATTCAGCAATGCGTTCGAGCGCCGCCGGGTCGATGGTTGTGGCGATTTCGCATACTTCTTCCATGTCGCCGCGCACGGCAGGCTGCAGGAAATGATTGAGTCCTGCGAGTACGCTCACCGACGACAGTGGATGAGCCAGAAGCGGCCGCATGTGCGGAGCGTTGTCAGCGGCAGGAACAAGCGTGTCTCGGGCTGCTAGCAGAGCCAGAACGGGCCCCTGATAAGCGCTCAGCAAGGCGGCGATCGCGCCATCGACAGGGCCATAGAGCTCGGAATTTCTTTGCAACTCGCCAAGCATCCAAGGCGTCGCGAAACGATCTGCTAACTGTTGCGCCCGCCGAATGCTTGCGCCCTGCGATAGAGCCCAATCGCGCACCGCAATCGAGGCCCCATCGGCATCGGGGGATTGCTTCACGATCGCAAAGATATCCCTCAGTTCAGACTCTTGTCGGTCCAGTTGGTCAGCATTTAGGCCCTGTTCGACGCTTTGCTGGCGAGCCTGAGCGAGCAGCAGCGTAGCGGTCGGTTGAATACCGCTGGCGAGCAACACCATGAAGCTCGGCGGCTCGATCTGTGCAGCTACCGGCGCCTTGAAACCGCCCTGGGAATGGCCGATATAGCCCACCCGCGCGCTATCCACGCGACGTTGACCGCGCAACCAGTGCAGCGCCGCTGCGGCATCGGCAGCAAAGTCCCAATCGTTAGCCTCACCGGTGTTACCACTGCTGCGACCGAACCCGCGCACGTCATATCGAAAAACCGCATACCCGCGACGGACAAGGAAATCGGCCAATACCAGAAACGGCTTGTGACCGAGCACGTAGGCATCGCGGTCAGTGGGTTCGGAGCCGCTAATCAAGACGACGCCCGGAAAGGGCCCATCGCCACTTGGGTGGCTGAATTCACCGGCCAATACGACGCCGTCCGCGGCGCCCGCGATCTGCAAATGGCTACGCGGGTAAGGGCGATTGAGCGGGGTTTGCGGTCGGGTCTGCAGGCGGCAACCCGCCTCCCACACGCTTGTAGTGCAGCCGCTGAGAAACGACATTAATGCTGAAACGAGCAGTGTTGCGAATGCTCTCATCGGCTGGTCTGCCGCAAACCGCCAACGAAGGTTGTCCAAGCCAGTTCAGCCGCCTGGTTAACAGTCGCTTCCTTGCCGCGCACCATTTCCCAGGCAGCGTGGATTAAGTGATCGTAGACCTGCTCTACCCAGGCTTGCGGCAGCGCCTGATCAAAAGCCCCCTCTTTAGCGGCCGATAGCATCAGGTCGAGAAACTCGCCGCGCTGACGCGCATGTTCTTCGGCCGAACGGTCAGAGCGGGCCGTCGTTTCTTGAGCCAAGAACCAGTGGCGGTCACCCAACTCGATCATCGCCCGCATGATCCGGCGCAGCGCTTGGGTATAGCTGGTCGCCGCCGCAGCGCGCTCCGCGGCCTGTGCCGTCTCAGCCAGTGCGCGGTCGGCAAGCGCCTGCACCAGATCGGCCCGACCCTTGAAGTGTCGATGCAGAGTTGCTCGACCGACACCGGCTGACTGTGCAATTTCGGCCAGGGTGGTCGTGGGATCAGCGTTGAGGCAGGCGAATGCCGCTTCGATGATCGCTTCTAAGGTCGTCGGTCTAATAGTGTTCATATGAGACATATATGTCTCATATGATAGTGAAAGTCAACTAATGCTCCACGCGCAACAGTTGGCCGCGGCGCCGACTAGCGAAAGATGTCTCCCAACTCCTGAGGCAATAGGAGTCGCTAGCATAGTCACAACTGATGCGACTCCTATCACGCAGTCCAACTGGCCGGCAGCTTACTTGGCGCCTCGCGAAACACCGGGGCGCGTTGGCGAGCTTTAGACTCAGCGCTCAGAAGCTCATAAAGTAGCCGCCGTTCACCGGGATATTGGCGCCGGTGATATACCCAGCATCCTCGGCGGCAAGGAAGTCGACAACACGCGCAATTTCGGACGGTTCGCCCAAGCGGCCAACGGGAATCTGCGAGATGATCTGCTCACGTACTTTCTCGGGTACGGCCATCACCAACTGCGTCGCGCAGTAGCCGGGGGAAACGGAGTTTACGGTCACGCCTTTACGCGCTACTTCTCGGGCCAGTGCCATGGTGAAACCGTGCATACCCGCTTTGGCCGCCGAGTAGTTGGTTTGGCCAAACTGGCCGGTTTGGCCGTTGACCGAAGAGATGTTGACGATGCGGCCATAGCCGCGCTCGCACATGCCGTCGACCACCGGGCGGGTCAGGTTGTAAACACCATCGAGGTTCACCCGCATCACGTCCGACCAGTGGCTTTCCTGCATTTTGCGGAAACTGACGTCGCGGGTGATACCGGCGGCATTGACCAACACGTCAACCCGGCCAAAACGTTCATTCACGCGGGCGTACAGGTCGCTGCAGCTCTCAACGATGCTGACATCTACCGGTTCAAAAACGATCTGGTCGCCGTAGTCGCTCACTTCAGAGCCGAAGGCTTCCAGGCGCTCAGGTCGCGTGGCCAAGTCGGTCGCCACTACCTGATGACCCGCCTGCGCTAGGCGCCGACAAATTTCCGTTCCCAAACCACCGATGCCGCCGCTGACCACGGCTACGCGCTTGTCCATGCTGCCCATCCCTAATCGACAAGCGCGCGAGTCTACGCCGCAATGCTGCAGTGCGTCAAAATGAGCGCGATGGGCTTAGACGCAGGCCCAAGGTCCCAGAAGCCGTGCGGCCCTGCTGGACACTTAGCTAAACCGAAAGAGCGCTGACTGATTGCCGTGCGGCGCTGTCGAGCCCGACCCTTCTGTGCTCGTTCTGTTATCACCGCTTGCGACTCGCGCTCTCGGCCGGTTCGTCAGTCTTGGGCTTGGGCT
>QIMA01000490.1 GCA_003233535.1 Rhodanobacteraceae bacterium | reverse complement strand
TCTTCGCCGAGGGTGAGCAAGCGGGAATCGACTTCTACTGCCGGTGAGCTAAACAAAGCGGCTGCGGACAGCATGGATGCGAGCATGAAGACTTCCCCGTCAATCAACTAAGGCAGTGCAGGAGTTTCTACCAACGTGCGATTCATGGCTAGTGCGCCGGTCAACAAAAGCGCAGGAAGCGCGTTTGAGCTTCTGGAGCGGGTGGTTTTACAGTGCACAGGACTGCAGAGGCAGGCGCAGCGCCTGCAGCGGGGCGCCAGTCTCGGCGTCTTCAATCCAGGCCACGACTGCTGATTTCGCTAGCTTTAGATCGCTCGGTAAATCCAAGGGGATTTGGACTCGGTCACTCAGGGTCTTACTCTGCAGATCGCGCACGACGTGAGCATGATTGAGAATGCGACCGCCGTTCTCGCCGCTCAGAACCTCGCTGTAGAGGCCGTCTTCGACCAGCGCGACGCGAACCACGCTTGCGGGCAAATCTGTCGGTTCTGCGAGTACTTGTACATGGACTTGCTCACCGTCCAGAGCACGCACGCTGAGGGTCATCACCGGGGAGTCGGTTTGCTCGCGTCGCGGCAAGTCCGCAGCGTACCAGCGCGAGTGCTCGAGTCCGTCCGCCACGACTTGCGGCGTGTACACCCGGCGGCTGCCGCGCAGTTGCGCACTGCGGTGCTGGCGTTGGGTGAATGCTGGGCTGCCGAAGCGGTCTTTCCAGCCGAGCCGATCCCAATAATCGACGTGGAAGGAAATGGGGATCCAACGCGAGTCTTCCTCAAGCGCAGCCAGCCAGCGATCAGCCGGTGGACAGGAGCTGCAGCCTTCGCTGGTGTACAGCTCGATCAGGGAAGTGCGCTGGCCGCCAGAGTGCACGCTGCACGATTCGGCAGCATGTGCCGCACCGCTAATCAATAACGCGGCGCCGATTAGAGATTGATACATAGCTTGATTCTGGATTGGCTGCAGTTAACAACACAGACCGGCCAGTCGTTACACCGCTTTCAGCCTAGCGGGGCCCTGACTCTGCGCAAGATCGCCAGAATCGAGGACCTGCCCTGGTCGTCAGGGGAAAGGCGCTTGCGGGTTTTCTAAGTAGCGCTTGCACGTCGACTAGACCGCTGTTCGATGAGCAAACTTAGACGGGACATGAGTTTTCGCAGGGCAGCAGATATGCCGTCGTTTTGGGTGAAAACGACTCGTGTGCTAACGCACAGCCTGCGCGATGGTTAGTCGGGCGCTGTTTGGTCGTCTAGCTCTTGTTGGCGATGATGCGGTTTGAGGACGTCATCGTTATACAGCGGTTGTTCGCCGTCCGGACTGGAGCGGAAGCGGCGATGCGCCCACAAGTACTGCTCCGGAATCTGCCGAATCTCGGCCTCCACCATAGCGTTGCTCCGAGTCGCATCGGCGAGCGGGTCAGCGCTGGGGAAGTTTTCTAGCGGCGGGTCAATTCGGACCTGCCAGCTGTGCCCGCCCGGCAGTCGCCGGACCATGCAGGGCAGCGTCGGGCAGCCTGCCGATTTGGCTAGGCGAATATTGCCTGTCGTGGTGGCGGCAGGCACGCCGAAGAATGGCGCAAACACGCTGCCGTAACTGAAGTTCTGATCCGCTGCTGAAATCAGCGCGCGATTGTTCTTCAGCGCGCGCAGCATGCCGCGCACGTCCTTTTTATCGATGGTCGGCGACCAGCGTCGGCGGCCGGCATCGATAACTGCTTCGGCGCTAGGCGCATTGTGGCGTCTGACCACGGTGGTTAGCTGCCAAGCGCCATTGGCGGCGAGGCTGAGCGCACGCGGGACCATTTCGATCATGGTGAAGTGTGGCGTAAGCAAAATGGCGCCGCGACCCTCACTCAAGGCTAGTTGCAGATGCTCGGCACCCTCCACGCGCAAATCTATGTGCGACTTCGGTGCGTACCAAGCGATCAAGTTCTCGACTAGGCTGACTGCCGTAGAGCGGAGGTTTCGATCAGCTAACCGAGAGCGCCGCTCAGCATCCCAATCGGGCAGGCAAAGGTGCAGATTGGCCAGCACCACGCGGCGTCGGCCGCGAGCGAGTCTAGCCAGCGGCCAGGACGCGAGTCGGGCTAGAACCAGGAGTAGTCGAACTGGAAGGGCACAACCCAGCCGCAGCAAAGTAAGCAGCGCACGTTCGTTCCAGCGCAGCGCGTCCGACTCGCCGCCGCTGCGTAGTTCAGGCGGCAACGTCACTCGATTCCGCACCCCTGTGGCGGGCGCGCTGAAGGCTATGAAAAGTCCAATTAGCCACCACCATACCGCGCCCCAGAAACTGGAATACAGCGCCGGATGGGTGTTGAGTGGAAACATCAGCACCAGCAAAGCAGCTGCTGGTGCGATCGCCGCGCGTCGCTGCTCAGGCGCGCACTGTCGCCAGCGAGCGATTAGCAGCCAGTGTGCGACGAGCAAACCGAGCACGCCTAGTAAGCCCTGTTCGGCGCTGACCTCCAGCCAAAGATAGTGCGGATGGGCGGCGCCAGTGTTCGTCTGAGCGTTGATCCACGGGTCGTCTTCGCCAGCGTGGTCGGGGTAGGCATAGCGAAAGCCGCGCACGCCGACGCCGTTTATCGAGTGGCTGACGGTTATATCCCAGGCGGTTGCGAAGATCGGCAAGCGTCCAGCGAGCGCGTGGTCGAGGCCAACACGGTCGCCACGGAAGGCTTGCGCGGTGCGATCGACGCGCTCGGCAAAGCGACTAGACACATGGTAGCCAATGCTCGCTAAGGTCAACATCAGCGCAGCGCTGGCGGCCAGGATCAGCACTAGCCGACGCGGTCGCTGGCCCCAGCGATAGCAGGCCAGTGCGCCGATGCCCACCAGCATTCCTATCCATCCCGCCCGCGCGCCAGCCAGCAGTACCACGATTAGCACGGCCAATAGTGCGGCGATCAGCGCTGCTCGCCGATTCAACAGCGGCACCAGCAGCACAGGCGCCAATACCGCCA
>QIMA01000573.1 GCA_003233535.1 Rhodanobacteraceae bacterium | reverse complement strand
AAGTTACTTTCCTCATTCGCTCTGCTCGTCGCGACTGCCCCGGCGTGGGCTGCCCCCCAGACCGTTACGTTGTCGGTCGAGGGCATGACCTGCGTCGCATGTCCGATCACGGTCAAGAAGGCCCTGTCGAAGGTCAGTGGCGTCAGTAATATCGATATCCAATTCGAAACACGCGAAGCAGTCGTTACGTTCGACGACAGCATGACTTCCGTACAGGCGCTAGCTGAGGCCACCACGAACGCGGGTTATCCCTCCACCGAAAAGAAGTAGGGGTGACGCTGTAGCAGCCCTTCTGACGTGATTCGCACGGATCGGTGACAAAGCCGGCTCGCTTGGTAGTCCCGCAATTTTGAGTTGTCGAAGTTAGCGACCGTGATCGTCGCTGCGAGAATATTGACGAGGAACCTGTATGACCACCACCCTGAACATCGCGGGCATGAGCTGCGAATCGTGCGCGGCGCACGTCAAGGAAGCATTGGAAAAGGTGTCAGGTGTGCGCTCGGCGGCCGTGTCCTACCCAGACGGCAGCGCGCAACTCGCCGCCGACTCCGGCACGTCACTGGACGCCATTACCACCGCCGTGGTTGAACTCGGCTATGGGGCCACGCTCGCCGTTGCGCGACCTGTTGAAGAGTCGGGCGGAAAAGACAAGTCCGGCAGTGAAAGCGCGCTGCATATTGCTGTCATCGGCAGCGGAGGGGCGGCGATGGCGGCTGCGCTCAAGGCCGTGGAGCGCGGCGCACGTGTCACGCTTATCGAGCGCGGCACGATTGGTGGCACCTGCGTCAATGTTGGCTGCGTGCCGTCGAAGATCATGGTCCGCGCCGCGCATATCGCCCACTTGCGCAGGGAAAGCCCGTTCGATGACGGCATCGCGGCCACCACGCCGGCGATCCTGCGCGACCGACTACTGGCCCAGCAGCAAGGTCGCGTCGATGAACTGCGGCACGCCAAATACGAAGGCATCTTGGAAAACACTCCGGCCATCAGCGTGCTGCACGGCGATGCCAGTTTCGTCGATGACCACAGCCTGATTGTCAAACTGAACGACGGCAGCGAACGCACGGTCGCGTTCGACCGCTGCCTAGTTGCTACCGGCGCCAGTCCGACCGTGCCGCCAATTCCTGGCCTCAAGCAGACACCCTACTGGACCTCGACTGAAGCCTTGGCCAGTCCCACCGTTCCGCCGCGACTGGCGGTCATTGGCTCGTCAGTTGTGGCTTTGGAACTGGCACAGGCCTTCGCCCGACTGGGTAGCAAGGTGACGATTCTAGCGCGCCACACGCTGCTCTTCCACGAAGACCCAGCCATTGGCGAGGCCGTAACGGCCGCGTTCCGCGCCGAAGGTATCGAGGTAATGGAACATGCCCAGGCCAGCCAAATCGACCATGCGGACGGTGAGTTCGTCCTCACCACCGACCACGGCGTAGTTCGCGCCGACCAGTTGCTGATCGCCGCGGGCCGATCGCCCAATACGCGCAACCTTGTGCTGGACGCCGCTGGCGTGGCGGACAACGCGCACGGCGCCATCGTCGTAGACAAGGCTATGCGTACCAACAATTCGCGTATCTACGCGGCCGGCGACTGTACCGACCAACCGCAGTTCGTCTATGTCGCGGCCGCGGCTGGCACCCGCGCGGCGATCAACATGACCGGAGGGGACGCCGTGCTCGAACTAACCGCTATGCCGGCGGTGGTGTTCACCGATCCGCAGGTCGCTACCGTCGGCTATAGCGAGGCGGAAGCGCATTCTGACGGCATCGAGACCCACAGCCGCACGCTGACGCTCGACAACGTGCCACGTGCGCTCGCCAACTTTGACACACGGGGCTTCATCAAGCTGGTGGCCGATGTCGACAGCGACCGGCTGCTCGGCGTGCAGGCCGTGGCCCCGGAAGCGGGCGAACTAATCCAGACGGCAGCGCTGGCTATTCGCAACCGCATGACGGTGCAGGAACTGGCTGACCAGTTGTTCCCTTACCTGACGATGGTAGAGGGTTTGAAACTCGCTGCGCAGACTTTCAACAAGGATGTGAAGCAGCTTTCCTGCTGCGCAGGATAGGTGATCGGCCGCGACCTGCAAGATGAGTGAAAACAGACCCATCTGTGATGATGGGCTTGGCGATGACATCAACGACGCCAAGCCCTGATAGCTGCATCCGAGCTCTCTCAGGTCGTCGCCTGGAGAAGTTCAAGAAGAATTCCCCCTCGCATAGGAGCCCCCTTTTCAACCACATTGACTCATCGGGACCGATTCAGAAATTGAGTGCCTGGAAGTCAATCGCCGAACGAGTCAAAGCTCAGATCTCATAAACCCTCAATCGTGTAGACCATTCTTCCGGGGCTTGAGTCTCGCATTTCTCACTCGCTCTTGCGCCTCAATCCAACAGCTTCAAGCCCAGACTGCCAGCCACAATTAGGCCGATACAAAGCAATCGAGCAGGACTGAATCCCTCCCCCGCCCAAACAGCCTCGGCCACGGTAACCCCAGCGACGCCAATTCCCGTCCACACGGCGTAGGCGGTGCTGGCTGGGAGGCTTCTCATCGCATCGGCCAGCAGCCAAAAGCTGATCAGCATGGTGACCGAGGTAAACACGCTGGGCCAAAGACGAGTAAAACCCTCGCTTTGCTTCATTCCCAACGCCCAACAAATCTCCAGCAACCCGGCGATTAGCAGCAGTAACCAAGGCATATCACACTCCCGCGCCGACTCTGGCGCGCAATGGCCGAGGTCGTCCTCGCGGGTAGTCGGCCTTGGGGTCGTCCCCAAGGCGCTCGGCACGAATGGCCAAGATCATGCAGTTTAGCCGCGAGCGGCCGGTGCCGCCAGACAACGAACTCGAGCCACGACCGGTCGCTAAGCCGCCCTCAGCACTAGTGTCCTGTCAACGGTCTAATGACGGGTTCAGTTGGTCTGTCAGCGTTCAGGGCAAGGCGCGCCCCGCAGCCAATGGCCGTAGCCCT
>QIMA01000326.1 GCA_003233535.1 Rhodanobacteraceae bacterium | reverse complement strand
GAATGCCCGATACGCCTCTTCCGGCGGTACGGCGTTGCGTACGGCGAACAGATGCTTGACCAGTTTCTCGGCCATGGTTTCGTCGTAGTAACCGCCTGGGGCTCCGGCGAAGGCTTCGGCGGCGTCGGAGGTCAGTACTTCGGCCCATAGATAGCCGTAGTAGGCGGCCGAATAACCTTCACCGGAGAAAACGTGGCTGAAGTGCGGGGTGCGGTGACGCATGACGATCTCTTCAGGCATGCCCATCGAGACCAGCGTTTCGCGCTCGAATGCGTCCGGGTCGATGCCTTCGGGATCGATCATGTGCAGCTTCAGATCAAGCAGCGCAGACGCTAAGTATTCGGTCGTCTTGAAGCCTTCGTTGAAGGTGGCTGCGTTCTTGATTTTCTGCACCAGTTCGGCAGGCATCGGCTCACCGGTTTCTACGTGCACCAAGTAATTGTCGATCACTGGCTGGGTGAACAGCCAGCGCTCTAGCAGCTGCGATTGGAATTCGGTGTAGTCGCGCACGCCGCCGTTCAGCGTCGGGTAGCTGACGTTGGAAGACAGCGCGTGCAGAGCATGGCCGAACTCGTGGAAGAAGGTGTTGGCGTCGGACCAGGAAACGAGCAGCGGTTCGCCTTCGGCGCCCTTGATGAAATTCGAGTTGTTGCTGGAAAGCACGTTCTGCTTGCCGTCGAAGTCCTCGTAGCTGCGGTAGGAGTTAGCCCAAGCGCCGGAGCGTTTGCCCTGCCGCGCATACGGATCCAAATACCACAGACCCACGTGCGAACCGTCGCTGAGCTTGGTCACTTCCCACACGTCCACGTCCGCATGGAACACCGGCACGGTGCCTTTCTCTAAAGGCGTGAACTTGAAGTCGAACAGCGTGCCGGCGACGTAGAACATGGCGTCGGTGAGCTTATCCAGCTGCAGGTACTGCTTGACCTCGTTGGAGTCCAGGTCGTAGCGCGCTTTGCGCACTTTCTCAGCGTAGTAGCGGTAATCCCAGGCGGCAATCTTGAAGTCTGCGCCTTCGGCGTCAGCCACTTTCTGCATGTCCGCGACTTCTTCGCGGGCACGAGCGGTGGCCGCTGGCCAAACCGCTTCCAGCAGGCCCAGAGCCGCTTCGGGGGTTTTCGCCATCAAATCGTCCAAACGCCAGGCCGCGTAGTTGTCGAAGCCCAGCAGTTCTACGCGCTCGTCACGCAGCTTGAGGATCTCGGCAATCAGGGCATTGTTGTCGTGATCGTCGCCGTTGTCGCCGCGGCTGTAATAGGTGCTCCAAACCTTTTCACGCAGATCGCGCTGATCGGAATAGGTCAGGAACGGATCCATGGATGAGCGCGTGTTGAGCACCGCGTACTTGCCTTCCTCACCCTTGCCGGACGCGATGCCGGCTGCGCCGTCGATGAAGGACTGCGGCAGTCCGCTGAGCTGGGTGTCGTTTAGATACAGCACGTAGCCCTCTTCGTCAGCGAGGACGTTGTTGGAGAACTCCGTGTAGAGACCGGCCAGTCGCTTGTTGATCTCGGCGGCACGAGCCTTGCCCGCCTCATCCAGCGTGGCGCCGGCACGTGCGAATTGGTTGTAGGTTAGCGTTACTAGGCGTTGCTGGTCCGGGCGCAGCGTGGCGAACTCGGCGCCCTCTTTGACCGCTTTTACGCGTTCAAACAGCGGCTGGTTTTGCACAATTTCGGACTGGAAATCAGCCAATTTCGGGCTCAGTACGCGCTGCACGTCGCGGAACTCCGGGCTGGACATGTTCGCGCCCCAGATGCCGAAGTAGGTAAACACGCGACCCAAATCGCGGCCGGTGCTTTCCATCGCCTCAATGGTGTTGGCAAAGGTCGCCGGCTCGGTCTGGTCGGCAATCGCCTGCAGTTCGGCCAAGTTCTTTTCCATGCCGGCTTCCATGGCCGGTTGCAGATCGGCGACCTGCATTTTGTCGAAGGCCGGAACACCTTGATAGGGACCGCTCCACTCGGCCAGCAGCGCGTTGTCGACGCTGGTGGTGGTGGTGCTGTCGGTGGCAGGCGTTTGTGCGGCCTGAGTTTTGGGCGCATCAGCGCTTTGATCGGAACAGGCAGCAAGGCCTGCCAGGAACACCACCAGGGCGGTGGCGAGGGCGGTACGACGCATAGTTTTCTCCCGCGATTTACCGGTAATGAAGACGCGTAGACTGGCTCGCAGAGGCTGCGAGCGCGGCTAAAACATGTGGTGCGGCCATAATCTTAGCTTCTGGCCCTCGCGATAGTCCCATAGGTCATGTGAGGGCGGTCAAAACGCGCAATTGGCAGCATGCGATCGCCATACCCACTGATCAGCGATGCATTATGGCCGTTCAGGCACAGGCGCCGCCGCCCAGGCTAAGCTTGCGCCCTAGTTAGCCAACTCGCCCCGCGGGAGTGCCCATTGGAAGCATGGATCACTGACCATCAAGCCCTGTTGTGGTGGTCAGGCGTCGCCTCAGTGTTGATGTTCGTCGGTAGCCTGATAGCCGTACCCATCTTGGTGGTGCGCTTGCCCGAAGACTACTTTAGCCACGAACACGATCCGGAGTTGCGTGCCTTCGGCGCCAATCCAATGATGCGTGCGTTTTGGGTTGTGTTGAAGAACGTCCTCGGAATCATCTTCTTGCTCGCCGGAATTGTGATGCTGGTGCTGCCCGGGCAAGGGCTGCTGACAATGATGGCCGGCCTGCTGCTGATGGACTTCCCCGGCAAACGTCGCGCGGTTCACTGGTTGCTGCACAGAGGATCGATCTTGCGGATGATGAACTGGTTGCGTCAACG
This sequence comes from Rhodanobacteraceae bacterium, assembly GCA_003233535.1. Taxonomy (GTDB): domain Bacteria; phylum Pseudomonadota; class Gammaproteobacteria; order Xanthomonadales; family SZUA-5; genus SZUA-5. Next base: position 205 of record QIMA01000326.1, on the reverse strand, counting down.
CGCGGACAAGCCACCTTTGACGTTAGAGCGCTAGTGTCAGTTGCCAGCACCCAACAGAGAGTTCCAGGGGCCAGTTCCAGTGAGAGCTAACCCGGACGTTTCATAAGCTTCACGCGCCCTCGCTAGGCCCTTGATCGCCCAGCGACAATTCTCAGTCGGGTGTATGAACCACTACACCGCTCCCTTTTCTTGAAAAAACACTGTG
>QIMA01000535.1 GCA_003233535.1 Rhodanobacteraceae bacterium | reverse complement strand
AGTCGGGTGTATGAACCACTACACCGCTCCCTTTCTTGAAAAAACACTGTGAAAAACCACTGGCCTACCAATGTCCTGCGCGAGCATCGCGCGAGTTCATGAAATATCCGGGCTAAAAGCTAAAGCTGTGGGCTTGGTCAGACGTCGCTTGCCCCTTAACCAGCGCCGCGTAGTGATCGCCAATCGCCTGCATACCAATTCCCTGCGCAACCTCGTAGTGCGCGCTCGCTCGGGTCAGCAAAGCCTGCCAGCCGGCGAACATACGCTGGCCGAACTGCGGGTCGGTTTGCTTGCGTTGGGCTGCCCATGCCGGCGCGAAGAAAACTTCACTGGCATAGTCTCCGCTGGGCTTGCCCGGGGCACCGGCGTGCCAATGCGTCATGCCTATGGATACGACTCGCGTCAAATTGCTGCCCAAGTGTTTGGCCAGCAGATCCCGCAGTGCGGCGTCTCCGGAGAAGTCCAGGTACACAGTCGGGCGCTGCGGCAGTTGCTGCAGCTGAGGGTAGTCGAGTATCTGGCAATAGCCGCCGAACGCCGCCGCCGAGGCGTGGTTCGGTGCCGACGCCAAGCCAATGATGCTGCTATTTGAATGCGCCGCGAGCGCGTTGGCCGTGCCCAGAGCGGTCTTGCTGCCGGCTGAGGACATCACGAACTGCTCAGCCTGGGCAAACTTTTCGCTGCTCAAATAATCCGACAGCAGCAAGCTGGTCATAAACAGCGGTCGCAGTACGACCATCCGATCAAGCTGCTCGGCGACATACAGCGGGTCACGACCGGCTACACCGTAGCGGTGATAGAAGCTGAAATGCTCTGGAATCTGTTCGCGCTCGACGCGGAAGCCATCAGATGTAGCCGCCTGTGGCTTTAGCACGTAATGACTGGCGCTCGGGAAGTAGCCGTAAACCTGATCGCCTTTACGCACCCATTCGCTGTGCGATTGCAGGACCCGCGCTACGCCCCAAACCGGCAGCATCGACCAGTCGCCGCCCAACTGCTCGCTGGGAAAGAAGTCGGCGTAATGCATCGCTTCACCGAGCGCCGCATAGGTGACGTTATTCGCGCTCAGGCCGAATCGATCGACCTGCAGCAGCACCTCGCCCGGTCCAGGCTCAGCTAGATCGGTTTGTACGCAGCGAAACTCGTCGGGGCGTCCGCGCCGCACTTCCAGTCGCTGCTGTTGAGTCAATTGCATAGCGATAGCACTCCGATAGGTTTACGTAATGAGGGTTTGCGCGGGCAGATGGTCGCATTCATGTCGCATCCATTAATATCTGAGTTCGCGCAGCGCAGGCTGCGCCTACTGATAACGCATGCTGGGCTCCAGAAACATTGGGTCATTAATCAACGCGCAGTCGCGCGGGCGATCGTGAACCTCACCCTGCTGAGCGACTGTGTTAGGTTGATGGTTTGCGTGACAAAGGCAGCCCCATTCCATGTTATTGCTCGCGGCGCTAATCGCCATGGCCGGATTGAACACTGCTAGCGACTCGCCCTTGCGCGCTAGCAACCTGTCGCTGCAGCAACTCGGAACTGCAGCGCAACCCAACGTAGTTAGCGACACACATCACAACGCCTTCATACTGAGTTGGCAGGCGCGCTTGGCCGACGGCTGCAGTGCGCTTCGAGTCGCGGAAATGAGCGTCGATGGCCAACTCGGGCAGGAACACGAGGTCGCAAGAGGCTGCGATTGGTTCGTCAACTGGGCCGATTTCCCTTCCCTAGTGATCGCCGACAACGGTGATTGGATCACCCACTGGCTGCGAAAAACAGGCAGTGCTCCATACGCCTACGAGATCCGCCTCAGTCGATCGACCGACCGCGGCCTAACTTGGTCAAAGCCAATCGTCCCGCACACCGACGGCACGCCTACCGAGCACGGTTTCGTATCCATGGCGCCCCTAGCAGACGACAAGGTGTTGCTGCTTTGGTTAGACGGCCGCCGTTCGGCCGCCGGATCTGAGCAAGTTTCGGACGAGTATGCACTTGCCGACGCGATGAGTCTGCGCAGCGTGGTGATTGATCGCGCGGGCCATTTGAGCGAACACCGGGAGCTCGATCCGCAAGTTTGCTCCTGCTGCGGCACCGACGTGCTGCGAACAACGCACGGCGCGCACGTGGCGCTGTACCGCGATCGTAGCGACGAGGAAATTCGCGACATCAGCATGCTTAGACGCAGCAATTCCCAGTGGACCGGGCAACGGGAGCTCAACACCGACAATTGGCGCATTGCCGCATGTCCGGTCAACGGTCCTTCGCTGGCAAGCAACGGCGAGCAGACCGTCGCTATCTGGCCGACGATGGGTGGCGGAGAGCACATATCGGTTCGCGCGCGCACTCTCGGTTCTGACGCAGCATTCGTTGAGTTGGAGCGCGAGGAAGCGGTTCTAGGCCGGGTCGACTCGGGTGCTCTGGGCGACGACTGGCTGTTCAGCTGGGTGGGCGCGGGTGAGTCCGGCCAGGCGGCGATTCGCGTGGCTCTGAGTAACTCACAGCTGACCAGCATGCAGCGTCTGGATGTGGCTCAGGTAGCCAGAAACCGCAACGTCGGCATGCCTAGACTAGCCACGCTAGGCGAACGAGCAGTGCTTGTTTGGACCGAGATCGACCCCACAGATCGACATCCAGATGGCCGTGCGAAGACGCACATCGCTGGTGTGCTGATCAGCCGTTAGAACGGCGGCTAAGCCAAACCACTCGAGTGAGTGTTTGCGCGAATGGCGGCCAGCAGCGGCAGATCCGGAATGACCGGCCCCAACATCTCCTGAAACATACGTGCGAGCCCGGGCGCGTTCATATCGTCAGGCGGATGGGGCAGCGCAGTCTTTTGCACTCGACAAACAATGGGGTTCCTTCGACCTGATTAGCGTCGAACCTCAGTTAACCCGGATGTTTCATGAACTCGCGCGATGCTCGCGCAGGACATTGGTAGGCCAGTGGTTTTTCTTCAGGAGCGGTGTAGTGGTTCATACACCCGACTG
>QIMA01000122.1 GCA_003233535.1 Rhodanobacteraceae bacterium | reverse complement strand
CAGGCTCACCGCTGTCGTTGGCACGCTGCAGTCACGCGCCGAAGCGACCCAGGCGGAACTGATCGCCGAATTGGATGCACGCGGCATCAAGTACCGCAGCTTTTGGGCTATCAATGCGATCGCGCTAGAAGCTGATAACGAGACCATTTCCTGGCTGCGCCAGCGACCCGAAGTGTCTAATCTAGCCTGGGATGGGATGAGCCGACGAGTCGCCGATGTGGTGGCCGAGCCGCATTTGGACCTCGCTAAAGGCGCTGAGCAAGGCTTGAGCGTGATTGGTGCGCCAGCAGTCTGGGCCCAGGGGTTCCGTGGTCAGGGCGTGCTCATAGCCGGCCAAGACACCGGCTACGAGTGGACGCACCCGGCGCTGCAGGCAAAATACGCTGGCTGGGACGGCGCCACAGCGGACCACAACTACCACTGGCACGACGCAATCAGCAGCGGCGGCGGCAGCTGCGGACCAAGCACGGTTGTGCCCTGCGACGACCACAATCACGGCACCCACACCATGGGCACCATGCTCGGCGACGACGGCGGCAGCAACCAAATCGGCGTCGCTCCAGACTCGCGGTGGATCGGCTGTCGCAACATGAACGTCGGCGATGGAAGTCCCTCGACTTATGCCGATTGCTTTCAGTTTTTTCTCGCACCGACCGCTTTAACCGGCAATAACCCGGATCCGGCTCGTGCGCCGCACGTGATCAACAACTCCTGGGGCTGCCCCGCGTCCGAAGGCTGTACCGATCCTGCGGTGCTGCAAACCTTGGTTGAGAACGTCAAAGCGGCCGGCATCATGGTCGTTGTTTCAGCGGGCAACTCCGGCAGCAGCTGCGGCAGCGTCAATACGCCCGCGGCCATTTACGAAGCCAGCTTTACCGTTGGCAACACCACGTTCAGCGACAACATGGCGGGCAGTTCCAGCCGTGGGCCAGTCACCGTCGACGGCAGCAACCGGATGAAGCCAGAAGTCACCGCGCCGGGCAGCGGTATTCGTTCCAGCGTGCGCGGCGGCGGCTACGCCAGCTTCACTGGCACCAGCATGTCTGGCCCGCACGTCGCTGGGGCCGCAGCTTTGCTCATGAGTGCCGACCCGACGCTCAAGCGCAATCCAGAGCGTATCGAAGCGCTGCTGATGCAAACCGCCGTGCCGGTCAATTCAACGCAGACCTGCGGCGGCATTCCCGCTAGCACCGTTCCCAATCCGGTGTTTGGTCACGGCCGCATAGACGTGGCGGCAGCGCTAGCCACCTTTTACATTCATGAAGATAGTTTCGAATAGGCAATCGCCGCTGACGCTGTAAGAATGGCGGAAAACCTCCGACGAGCACGCCCATGGATCGGCTAGAACGCACTGCCAAGCTACATCGACGCCTTGCCGCAGCCCGCACCGGCGTCAGCTTTGACACGCTCAAGGAAGAGCTGGGCTGCTCCAAGCCCACGCTCTACCGCGACCTCACCTTTCTGCGTGATGCGCTCGGCGCACCGCTGGTTACCGACACGGAGACCAAGCGTTGGCGCTACGCGCCCGATCCCGGAGAGCAGTTCGAATTGCCAGGGCTGTGGCTGAGCGAGGACGAGATTCACGCCCTGCTGGTCGCGCAGCAGACGTTGAGCGCGCAGAGTGATGGCCTGCTCGCCGAAGCTCTGGGCGACCTGCGGCCGCGTGTGCAGAAAGTGCTCGGCGACCGGATCGAACGCTTAAGCCATATCCGCGTGCTCAAGCAAGGCGCGCGACGAATCGCCGACAACTGCTTCCGTGTGGTCGCCAACGCCGTACTGGAATCGCGCGTCCTAAACTTTGCGTACCGCGCGCGCTCTACCCAGGAGCGCACCACTCGCCGCGTTTCGCCGCAGCGCCTGATTCACTATCGCGACAACTGGTATGTCGATTCCTACGATCATGATCGCAAAGCCCTGCGCAGCTTTTCCCTAGACCGCATCGGCGAGGTGGAAATCGCCGAGGGTGCCGACTACGTGGAGCTGCCGCAAGAAGAACTCGATCAACACCTAGGCGGCGGCTACGGCATCTTCTCTGGACCTCCACGGGCGGTGGCCACGCTGCGCTTTTCGGCGCATGCCGCGCGCTGGGTAGCAGAAGAACGCTGGCACAGCGAACAGGTCGGTCGCTTTCGTGAAGACCGCACCTACGAGCTGCAGCTGCCCTACGCCAATTCCCGTGAGTTACTGATGGACGTGCTGCGCTTTGGGCCCGACTGCCAAGTCATCAGCCCGACCAGCCTGCGCGAAGAAATGCGTTCACTGCTCGCGCTTACAGAGGCCGCATACCTATGACTGCTGCACTGCCGATTAGCGCAATCTATGTCACCGCAGCCGCGCGCGTGGTGGTCGCACTGATTCTTCGTGTGGCCTGGTTGCGCAACACGCTGCGCGTGAGGTATGGGCGACGGTGACAAGCCCGCTTTAGCACGTGCCATCCGTACAATGCCAATGCCGTGGAGTGTTTGCCGCTGGCACTCCCGGAACAGCTCCACCTAAGAGGAACCGCCGGAAAATGATCAAACGACGTAGCCTGCTTGCTTTTGCCATATTGCTACCGGCCTGCGGCTATCGCCCAAAAAAACCGCTGGCACCACCCAGAGTAACAATCACCGGGCTCCGCCAAAGTGGTGGGAAGTGGCTGGTGAAGCTGCGTCTGCAGAATCTGGTCGAGGCCGACATGCATTTGGATCGACTGGATTTACAGCTGACGACAGCCGACCAGCAGATCCAAATTCAGCGCGGCCCGCCGATGACCATCCTGCCGGCGTTGGCCACCGATGTCGTAGAGCAAGCTATCCCGATCAGCCGCTCTGCCGCACAGGCGCTGGCAACAGCGACCGCAAACGGCGTCAGCGTGCCCTATCAACTGTCCGGCCACGCGTTCACCGACGAACCGCAGCGACGCTTTGAGGTGATCCAAGAGGGTTTCTTGTCGGCGGTTCCGGGGCGAGCTAATGAGTATCGGTAGCTGAGGGCTGAGG
>QIMA01000447.1 GCA_003233535.1 Rhodanobacteraceae bacterium | reverse complement strand
AAAGGACCGAAGCTTGGAGCCTGCTTCCGCGTCAAGCATCAGGAGGCTTTGCTGTTGCTCTTATCTAAAACGTAAAACGTAAAACGTAAAACGTAAAACGTAAAACGTAAAACGTAAAACCGCATGACTCGCACCTTTCGCGGTAATCGAAAGGTGCGAGTCCCAATAGCGGCTAGCTAGCGAGATATCGCTATTGAGCTAGAAGCGGGTGTTTCACCGGACAGTTCGCCTGCCCGCTCGATCAACTCAACCAACTCTGCCCGCAATCCGTAGGGGTCGGCACCACGCTGCGACTGCGCCAGCTCGGCGATATCGGCGTAGCCGAACCCGTCCAGATACTTGCCACCGCGCAGGGCTTCACCGAACGCGGCGACTGCGGCACTGAACTGAATCTGGCCAGAGCCCGAGCCCAAGCGGCTAGGCGTGGTAATCACCTGCTCGATCAGCTGGCTGCGATCGGCATCTGGCTGCTTGTAGCGCAGCTTCAAGAACGCGACTTCGCTTCCGACTCCCTCGGTCTCAGCGTTGTTGCCGTAGCGCAGCGGCGGCAGGCGCATGGCAGCAGAGCCCACAGGAGTTAACTCGTACAGCGCGGTAACGGTGTGTCCCGCGCCGATATCGCCGGCATCAACTGCGTCGTTATTGAAGTCCTCGCGCGCCAACATGCGGTTCTCGTAGCCAATCAAACGGTATTCGGCGATCACCGCCGGATTAAATTCAATCTGGATTTTGACGTCCTTGGCGATGGTCAGCAGGTTGGCCGAAAGTTCCTCTACCAGCACCTTGCGTGCTTCTCGCTCGGTATCAATGTAGGCGTGATTGCCATCGCCCAGATTGGCCAGACGCTCGGCCAAGTGATCGTTGTAGTTGCCTTGGCCGAAGCCCAGTGTGGTTAACGCAATACCGCTCTTGCGTTGGCGACTGACCAGATCCTCCAAATCCTGCTGATCTACGGTGCCGACGTTGAAATCGCCGTCGGTGGCGAGAATGACGCGATTAACGCCGCCTTCGATCATCTGCTCGCGAGCAATTTGGTACGCTAAACTTATACCTTGGCCACCGTTGGTCGACCCGCCAGCCTGGAGTGCGTCAAGCGCAGCCAGGATGGTCTCTTTGTCGTTGCCCGCGGTAGACGGCAACACGACCCCGGCCGCGCCGGCATAGACGACGATGGCGACTCGATCTTGCGGTCGCAGTTGCTCGACCAGCATGTGCATTGCCGACTTCACTAGCGGCAGCTTGCTTGGCGAGTTCATCGAACCGGAAACGTCCAACAGGAAGACCAAATTGCTGGCCGGTAACTGCTCGTGCGGCACCTCAAAGCCCTTCAGTCCCACTTGCAGCAGCCAGCGGTCGGCGTTCCACGGCGTGAGCGCTAGTTCGGTGCTTACCGTGAACGGTGTTTGCGTATCGTTGGGTATGGGGTAGTTGTAATCGAAATAGTTGACGAATTCTTCGACGCGGACGGCATCGGTAGGCGGCAGTTTGCCCTGGTTGAGGAAGCGACGGACGTTGCTGTAGGCCCCGGTATCGACGTCGACCGAGAAGGTGGAGACGGGATCATCGCTAACCGCAATCACCGGATTGGGTGCGATGTCGGCATAACGTTCGGTATCGGTCGGCTGCGGCATGGGCCGGGTGATCGGGGCGATGCCTGCGCTGCCGATCCGTTGGCGCATCGTTAAGCCGGCCATCGGCGCAGGTGCTGGGGGTGCTGCGAGTCGAGCCGACGAAGATTCCGTACTGCGCAAGAGTTCTTTGCGCAACACCGGCTTGCTTGAGGGTATTGTGTCTGCCTCCTCGGCAGCAGTAGCGACGGTGCCGAGTTCCTGTTCACCAATCGTGTCGTTAACGTATATCGCAGCAGTGTCGATATCCGCCTTTTCTTCGGTTCGAGCGCAGGCGCTCAGCAGTAAGACGGCGGAAAGGGCGCTGACCAGGGGCAGGGGGCGAAATGCGTGCATGGGCCTACTCTCACTAGATGCGGTCTGTCGACCGGGGTATGAATCTAATAACGGGCTAAGCCGCGAACTGGGGTTCGACGTTTCTGTGCAGCAGGCGCGCGAGTTGCAGTTGCCGTGTTTGCTGGCCATCGTTCAGCCGGGCAATTCCAGATCAATCGGTCTGTTAGAGCGGCTGGGATTTCATTGTCTGCGTACTCAGCCGGCGACCGCCGATGACTGCGAACTGTTGGTATTCGGCTATGAGGTCCTCGGCTCAGAGGCAGCTCAATGATCGGCGCAGCTTGTTCCAACTTCGTTCGTCCGTAGTCGATAGCTTCCAGGGTGCTAACCAGTGCCCTATTGCCGCTTGTGCTGCTGGTGTACGCTAGGGCCTGTGGTTCGTAAGGGAGTGACAACTATGGCTATGCGTTTCATCTCGGTGCTGTTCGTATTGGTCCTGCTTGGATCGCAATCTGTCTGGGCTGCGGTGGACGTGAAAGCGGCACGCGGGTCGACGACATTTGTGGTTACCAATGTCGATTTCGAAAACTATATCCTCGACGGCCAGCCCGACCCCGACTTGTTCCTGATTCGCGGTCAGACGTACCAGTTTGACCTGCAGGGGGTTTCCGCGTTGCATCCGTTTTTCATCAAGACCATTCAATCGACTGGCACGGGAAATACTTTTGATGACGGGGTCAGCGGTAACGGCGCGACCGGCGAAGACGACATCACCTTCATCGTGCCCATGTCGGCACCGGACCAGCTCTTCTACAACTGCAGAAACCACGCAGCGATGACCGGGAATATCTTCATTTCCGATCCCCCGTCCCTGTTCGCCGACGGGTTTGAGTAGCGATTCTCTGGTGAACGCTTAGCCTAGCCCGGATATTTCATAAACTTCACGCGCCCTCGCTAGGCCCTTGATCGCCCGGCGACTTTTCCTCCGTCGGGTGTATGAACCACTACACCGCTCCCTTTTCTTGAAAAAACACTGTGAAAAACCACTGGCCTACCAATGTCCTGCGCGATCATCGCG
>QIMA01000109.1 GCA_003233535.1 Rhodanobacteraceae bacterium | reverse complement strand
GATATTTCATAAACTCCACGCGCCCTCGCTAGGCCCTTGATCGCCCAGCGATTTTTCCGCAGTCGGGTGTATGAACCACTACACCGCTCCTTTAGAAAAACCACTGGACAATCAATGTCCTGCGCGAGCATCGCGCGAGTTCATGAAATATCCGGGCTAGCGGCAGGCGATATGGACTGCAACGCGGCTCGCGTGAGTTGTTCAGTGTGTCCCTAGACAGTGAGCGGCACAGCGACGATCACAGATTCGGTACACTGCGTCGCGCCGTGTGGGCTCGACGAGCAGCCGCCTAGACCTTGGGCGGCCACCGAACCGGCGATCGTGAACTGGAGTAAGCAACGATGAGCAAGCTAGCCTTTATCGGCGGTGGCAATATGGCACGCAGCCTAATCGGCGGCATGATTGCTCGCGGGCACAGCCCAGGCGATATCAGCGTCGGTGAGCCATTCGCGCAGGCCCGAGTTGGGTTGGCAGCAGAATTCGGTGTCCACGCCTCGGCAGACAACGCCGCCATGGTCGCGGGCGCGGAAATTCTCGTGTTAGCGGTTAAACCGCAGAAGATGGCCGAGGTCTGTACGGCGCTGCCGACTTTAGGTCATTCAACGCTAGTCATGTCGATTGCTGCCGGGGTCACGTTAGCCCAGCTACGGCGCTGGCTAGGTCCCGGCCCGCGCTTGCTCCGGGTGATGCCCAATACGCCGGCCCTAGTCGGCGAAGGCACAACTGCGCTATGTGGCGAATCTGGCATGGGCGAAGCCGATTTCGTGGCAGCAGAATCGCTATTTGCCAGCGTTGGCAGCACGGTGCGCATCCCCGAAGAATCATTAATGGACGCCGTCACCGCGGTTTCCGGCAGCGGCCCGGCGTATTTCTTCCTGCTTATGGAATCCATGCAGGCAGCCGCAATCGAGCAGGGATTGAGCCCCGAGACGGCAAGACGACTGGTGACGGGCACCGCGCTGGGCGCGGCCAAGATGGCAACCACTCACAGCGCAGGGGCCGCGGAGCTACGTCGGCGAGTCACGTCACCAGGCGGCACCACTGCAGCGGCGATTGCGGTATTGGAAGGTGCAGGCATGACCAAGATCGTGGACCAAGCAATAAGCGCCGCGACTGAGCGCGGTCGCAGTCTGGCTGCCGAGCAGGAGGCATAGCGATGGCGGCACAACAAGCATTGACGTTCTTGATCAACGCGGTCTTCTCACTGCTGATCGCCCTGCATTGGGCACGTTTCTTAGTCGAGTGGTCGCGCGTGGGTTTTCGCGACCCGATTGCGCAAGGGATACTCAGCTTCACCAACCCGCAACTCACTCCAATGCGCGGGATCATCCCCAGCTTGCGCGGCATAGGCATGGCCGCTCCGCTGATGGCGCTGCTGCTGAGCGCGCTGAAGATCTTACTGATTGGCTTGATCTACGAACTTCCCGGGCCGGGCGCATTCGCGATTTTGACGCTGGCCAGTTGGCTAGATGCGCTGCTCATGCTGCTGCTAATCATGCTCTTGGTCTACGTGATCTTCAGCTTCATCGATCGCCATGGGGAACAACCGATCTCGGCATTTCTAAGCCACACTCTGGCACCGCTATTGAGACCGATTCGGCAACGCATGCCGCCGTTGGGGCCGCTGGACTTGTCGGTGTTCGTGCTCAGCATCTTGCTCATCTTTATTCGGATCTTGGTGGTCGGCAGCCTTGAGGAGTTAGCCCAGCATGGTGTCCCTTAGCAATTCAGGACTACTACGCGTCTTCAGCCCTGAGGCGGTCGGTCCGGGCCAGGTTAATATTCCCGCCCCCTTTTGCGACTGAAAGCCCGTGGAAACCACTCTACTTGCCCTTTCCCCGCTGGACGGACGCTATGCCGCCAGCGTCGACGCACTGCGCCCCCACCTAAGCGAGTTCGGTCTCATTCGCAGTCGGGTGCAGGTCGAACTCGCTTGGCTGGAAGCGCTGGCTAAACATCCGCAGATCAGCGAATTACCGGTCCCACCGGATTCGGCAATCTCAACGCTGCGCAAGCTGATCGAGGACTTTAGGCCCGAACATGCCGCGCAGATCAAGCAGATCGAGGCGACCACGCGGCACGATGCCAAAGCCGTCGAGTATTGGATCAAGCAGCGATTAAGCGACGACGACTGGTGGGCGGCACATCACGAGTTCGTGCATTTCGCCTGCACCAGTGAGGACATCAACAACCTCGCCTACGCGTTGATGCTAAAGCAGGCGCGAGACGCAGTGATGCTGCCGGCAATCGATCAGTTTCTGGGCCAGCTTACTGAACGCGCCGTGGAATTGGCCGACATACCGATGCTCTCGCGCACGCACGGCCAATCGGCCTCGCCCACGACCATCGGCAAGGAACTCGCCAACGTCGTCGCCCGACTGCGCCGGGCGCGTGAGGCAATCGCCACAGTGCCTGTGCTGGGCAAGATCAATGGTGCGGTGGGCAACTACAACGCCCACACGACGGCCTATCCCGAAATCGATTGGCCGGCAGTTGCAGAGCAGGTGGTCAACGGACTGGGCTTGGAGTGGAATCCATACACCACGCAAATTGAACCACACGATTGGATTGCCGAACTGTGCGATGCGCAGCGGCGCATGGACACGATACTGATCGATCTGGCGCGCGATCTATGGGGCTACATATCGCTGGGCTACTTTCGTCAATCAACGATCGCTGGCGAAGTCGGTTCGTCAACCATGCCGCACAAGGTCAACCCGATCGACTTCGAAAACGCTGAAGGCAATTTAGGCTTGGCCAATGCCCTGCTTAGCCACTTGGCCAACAAGCTGCCGATTTCGCGCTGGCAGCGCGATCTGACCGACTCCACCGTGCTGCGCAATTTGGGGCCAGCGTTCGGCTACGTGCTGCTAGCGCTGGCCGGCCTGAGCCGGGGTCTGGGCAAGCTCAACGCCGATCAGCAAAAAATGGCCGCAGACCTGGATCAGAATTGGGAAGTTTTAGGTGAAGCGATTCAAACCGTGATGCGCCGCTATGGCCT
>QIMA01000310.1 GCA_003233535.1 Rhodanobacteraceae bacterium | reverse complement strand
TTAGCTTGTCGTGCACGCAGTAAAGCCGCAGTCTCCAGTGATTTGAGACCGACTGACGGGCGATAGACGTTCGCTGAGATTGGGCAATGCTGGCCAGCGCGCTCTGGCAACTGGCACTTAGAGGCCCAAGACGGGCGCTGCAATCGGGCGGAGAGCAGCGCTGAGCCTCATTCCTGAAGGAATTATTTGGTGCGGAAGGTGATGCGCCCTTTGCTCAGGTCGTAAGGCGTTAGCTCTACCTTGACCTTATCGCCGGTGAGAATCCGGATGTAATGCTTGCGCATGCGGCCGGAGATGTGAGCGGTGATCATGTGACCATTCTCCAGTTCCACCCGAAACATCGTGTTAGGCAAGGTCTCAGTGACCACGCCCTCCATCTCAATGACATCTTCCTTCGACATGGCGCCTCATACTTGCAAAAAAGACCCATAATTATGGACTAAAATTCGTGATGTAGCCACCATGCACGCGAAATTGGCCGTAGCGCCTCGGCTACAACTCTAGAATATCAAGACAGAATGCCTGGAATGCCGCTCTATTTGCTAGACGCCGATGACGCTGGGGTTTTTCCGCCCACGCAACTGGCACAGCAGTCTCCGAATGGTCTATTAGCTATTGGCGGAGATCTGTCGCCGCTACGCCTGCTGATGGCTTATGGCCAGGGAATATTCCCCTGGTTTTCCGAAGGCGAGCCGCCACTGTGGTGGGCTCCAGATCCGCGTTGTGTGCTGACTCCAGAAGCGATTCGCGTCAACCGCCGCTGGTGTCGCTGGCTGCGCAAATCGCCGCTGAGGATTACTGCGGACCGCAGCTTCACAGCCACGATTGAAGCTTGCGCCGCTCCAAGGATGGATAGCGGTGGCACCTGGATACTCCCTGACATGATTGCGGCCTATCAGGAGTTGCACAGGTTGGGTTATGCCCATTCAATAGAGGTTTGGCTGGCCGATACGTTGGTGGGAGGGCTGTACGGAGTGAGTTTGGGAGGTGCCTTTTTTGCTGAATCCATGTTTTCTCGGCAAAGCAACGGTTCTAAGGTCGCTCTGCTTGCGCTTTGCAGGCAGTTGCACGACTGGGGTTTTGCGCTAATCGACGTGCAGATGGAGAGCGAACACCTGTTGTCGATGGGTGCAAAAAATCTACCCAGGCTGGAGTTTGAGCAGCGACTAACGTTGGCGTTGGCGAGGGAGACTATGCGCGGATCTTGGAATGGCTGTTGGGAGTTTGGCGATTGCCCAGGACTGGCGGATATCCGCACATAGCGGATGTTCGTCGATGTGCGGCCGCTGCCGTGCGATGATCAGGTGCTCAAAATCTGATCGCAAGGGTGCTATATGTCCGCAGCTCAGTACACGAATTCGATGCCTGATAGCACGCTCGCCCGTGACGGCGACCACGCCGAAATGTCGATGCCAGCATTGCCTGAATACGATTTTTCACCCGCTCCGTACAGCGGGCCGTCGAAAGCTGAAGTGCTGTCAATGCGGCGCGAATTCCTGACCCCGGCTCTAATCACAATGTATCGCGATCCGCTGATGATCGTGCAGGGGTCTATGCAATATTTGTACGACGAAACGGGTAGGCGTTATCTAGACGGCTTCGCTGGCATTGTGTCGGTCAGCGTGGGGCACTGTCATCGGCGCGTGATCGAGGCGGTTCGCCAGCAAAACGAGCTTTTGCAGCACACGACGACAATCTATCTGCACCCAAATATCGCGCAGTTTGGCAAAAAACTAGCCGCAACTTTCCCTAAGAACAGCGGGCTGGACGTCGTCTACTTTTTGAATTCCGGCAGTGAAGCGAACGACATGGCCATGATGATGGCGCGCGCTCACACCGGCAATTTCGATGTGATTGCGCTGCGCAACGCCTATCACGGCGGATCGGCTGGAACCATGGCGTTGACTGCGCATAGCACTTGGAAATACAACATTCCGCACACGATTGGCGTTCAGCATGCCGTGTTGCCGGACCGCTATCGCGGGGTCTACGGCTACGACGACCCCGACGCGGGGAAGAAGTACGCGCAGGATGTACAAAGCTTGATTCAGCACGGCACCAGCGGCCAAATCGCCGCGTTTATCGCTGAGCCTATACAGGGTGTAGGCGGGACTGTGGAAATGCCGCCCGGCTATTTGGCCGCGGTCTACGAGCACGTCCGTGGCGCCGGTGGGCTATGCATCTCCGATGAGGTGCAAACCGGCTTCGGGCGGACCGGTGATGCATTTTGGGGCTTTGAAAATCACGGGGTGACGCCTGATATCGTCACCATGGCAAAGGGCATTGGCAACGGAGCTCCGCTTGCTGCCTGCGTCACGCGCAGCGAGATTGCGTGCTCCTTGAGTTCGCGCACCCACCTCAACACTTTCGGTGGTAACCCGGTTTCTTGTGCACAGGGCATGGCGACTTTGGGCGTGCTGTTGGATGACGATGTGCAGGGCCACGCCAAGCTCGTCGGAACCCGGCTGCTTGATGGATTGCGTGATTTGCAGCGTGCCCATCGCAGCATCGGCGACGTGCGCGGCAAAGGCTTAATGGTTGGCGTCGAACTCGTTGTCGATCGGCAAAGCAAAGAGCCAGCGTCGGCCGTGGCCGTGGCCGTGTTGGAACGCTGTCGCGAGCTAGGCTTGCTGATAGGCAAGGGCGGATACTCTGGCAACGTGCTGCGGATTAAGCCGCCGATGTGCCTGAGCGAAGCCGATGTGGACTTCATGTTGGAAGTGCTGGATATAGCGATCGGGGATGCGGCGCGGAGCGTCTAGGCGCTGAGACTGGCCGCGCGTGAGTTTGATGGATTCGGCGGCATGATGCCGCCGGTCTGTCATAGCCCGGCTGTTTCATGAACTCGCGCGATGCTCGCGTAGGACATTGGTAGGCCAGTGGGTTTTCACAGTGTTTTTTCAAGAAAAGGGAGCGGTGTAGTGGTTCATACACCCGACTGAGAAAAAATTGCTGGGCGATCAAGGGCCTAGCGAGGGCGCGTGAAGTTTATGAAATATCC
>QIMA01000050.1 GCA_003233535.1 Rhodanobacteraceae bacterium | reverse complement strand
GAAACTAATGCTAGGCGCGGCGCTGATGTTCGTTGCAGCGGCCGTCGTCGAAGCCTTTTTCTCACCGCTTAATCTGCCCGATCCCACACCGAAATATGTCGTCGGTGGGTTACTGTGGGTCCTGCTGCTGGCCTATTTTTGGCGCGCGGGAGGGCGACGTGCAGCTTGACAAAATAGCGATCAAGCTGCGGCCACGAGGCGGCCTAGAGGCGGTTGATCTGGGCTTCAGCTTGGCCATCCACTGGTGGCGGAGCGTCTTCCTCGCCTGGTGGCTACCGGTGCTGCCGCTGGCGATCGCCTTGCATCTGGGCTTTTCCCATAATCCGTGGATCGCTGTACTGATCCTGTGGTGGCTGAAACCGCTATTTGATCGGTTCGTCCTCTACAGCATAAGCCGCCGCGTTTTCGGGCTACCTACTGGTGCTGCCGATCTGCTCGGCGCTTGGCGGCAGATAATCAGCCCAGGGCTGCTGTATGCGCTGACCCTGGCGCGTCTGGACCCGGCACGCAGCTACAACCTGCCGGTAAGCGTGCTCGAACGCCAATCTGGCACAGCCGCACGGCGCCGGCGCGGCCTACTCGGGCGGCGCTTCTACGGCACCGCAGCAGGATTGACCTTGGTCTGTTTCAGCCTGCAGCTTATTGTTCAAGCAGGCTTGGAGGTGAGTGTCGGTCTGTTCTTCCAACCCGGTGGCGATCCGCTCAATGAAACAGATCAATCTCTACCGATTCAATTTGTCACTGGACAATGGTGGGAATGGTCCGACAGCGTCTATTTCTTGATTGCCGTGGGTATTATCGAGCCGCTGTACGTCGCTGCCGGATTTAGCCTCTATCTCAACCGCCGCGTCGTGCTTGAAGGATGGGACGTCGAACTGGCGCTAAAACGATTGGTCACCAGGACCGCGCCGACGCTGGCAGTCGCGGCAATGATTGGAGCCAGCCTATTGCTGCCAGTGCAGCACGCCAGCGCGCACGAATACGGCGAATGCCTGCCCAGCGGCGAACTGTATTTCGGTCAACCGCACGGCGATGACGAGGAGTCTGTAGCCAAGGCCGACGACGAGATAGACGCGCTGGAAGCTTACCCGGAGGAAACGGAAGATCCGCGACTGGCTGATCCAGACGACGACTGGGATCCACGTGATGATTGGACGGAGGATGCACTGGCGGCCGCAGCGCAGCGCTGTGCAGCGCTGGCCAAGCCGCCGCAGGACACCGCCGCGAGGCTAGCGATCGACGAAGTTTTTTCTGACCCTCTGTTCGGTGAGGAAGTCACCGAACAACGCTGGGTACTACGCAACGAGGACGACGAGGAGGACGAGGACGATTCAGACCCTCCGCTGAAGGGCCTAGGCGAGTTGATCGCATCGATCTGGCAGGTCATAGCCTGGGTCATCCTCGCTGCGCTGATGCTTATGCTAGTGCGCTACATCGCCCGCACTTGGAGTCCAGCCAGCGGGCAACAAGCCGAGCTAGGACTGGCCCCAACCGAGCTATTCGGACTGAAAATGGACCCCGACAGCCTGCCGCCAGATGTCTCAGCCACGGCTGCGCAGTGGATTGAGCAGGGTCAATTACGCGAGGCCTTGGCCTTGCTTTACCGCGGCTGCCTCTCCGAGCTCGTGCACAGCCAAGGGCTGCGCTTGAATCGCGGTGCAACTGAAGGTGATGTGCTGACCCGAACCGAAGGGCAAATCACGCCGCAGGCCCACGCCTACGTCCGCGAGTTAGTCGGCCTATGGGTTGAGCTAGCCTATGCCGAACACCAGCCAGCCGTGGATCAGCTGCGGGCACTGTGCGCCGGCTACGCCAAGCACTTTGAGCAGCGAGATGAAACCGCAGCTGAGCCGACCGAACAAACGCCCGCAGGGGGCCAAGCATGAGTCTGCGCGGCCCGCTGGGGCAAATACTGCTGGTGCTGCTGATCGTTGCGGTTGGCGTCGCCGGTTTTTTGTCTTTGTACGAAAAGCGCAGCGTTGATGACTGGAAACCACCCGGCTCACGGGTAATGCGTGAGCCCTACCTGGCGGCAGAACGCATGTTCGAGGCAATGAACATTGCCACCAGTCAGATATCTGCGCTGCAACAGGCCGCCGATTTGCCCGACCACAGCACCTTAATCCTGCCCGCCGGTCGCGGCGGAATGACGCTCACCGCGCGCGCCGCGGTACGTAAATTCGTCAGCCGCGGCGGCCACCTGTTGATCGAATCAGAAAGCTGGAAAAACGGCGACCCGCTGTTCCGCGAGTTGGATTTGAGGCGCACCGAGGCGCCAGATCCAGACTACGACTTGGACTGGTTCAACACCAGCTGGATTGACCAGTATCGCTATCCAACCAAATCTGCTCATAGCAACGACGCAACCCTGCTGTTGGTGCAATGGGAAGAAGACTCCGCGCCGCTGCTAGTGACATCGCTGGGCGGCGAACTGCTCGATACCGACGAGCCAGTGCGTCGGATTGATGGTGAAGATGGCACGCGGATGCTGCAGCGGCGCTTGGGCGAAGGACTGGTTACGGCCGTCAATGACATCAGTTTCGCGCAGAACTGGCGGATCGGCCGGAATGACAATGCCCAATTGCTGTGGCTCATCGTGAACGATCAACCCGACTTGGCTCACGTCGCTTGGTTCCGCACCCGCCCGGTGAGCCTGTGGGCATGGCTGCAGGCGCACGCAATGCCAGTCCTAATCAGCATCGCTGCACTCCTGGCGGTTTTTGTTTGGCAGGGGTTAACCCGTTTCGGACCGATCGTCGCCGATCCCAGCAGCGAGCGCCGCCGGCTTAGCGATCACCTTAGCGCCAGCGGCCGTTTTCTCTGGAGCGCCGGCCAGCGCGCTAACCTCAGCCGCGCGGCCGCAGCCTGCGCTTTTGATGCGGTCGCACGACGCTACCCGCACCTGCGCAGCATGAGCGCCGAGCTACAAATCCATTTTCTGTGCACTCGATTCGATCTGCCGCCCAGCCATGCGCAGCAGTTGGTCAGCGGCTCACAGATCACCGAC
>QIMA01000213.1 GCA_003233535.1 Rhodanobacteraceae bacterium | reverse complement strand
GGCCTAGCGAGGGCGCGTGAAGTTTATGAAACTCCGGGCTAGATGTTGCCCTGCGCTCGGCACAGGGCGCAGCGACCGCTGATGCGATTCGCTCCTCGCCAGATCTCACGTAGCGTGGTCCGTTGCTTGCGTAGGATGTGGTGAGCATCGATGGTTAACCGCGCGTGCGAATCTTGACCGGCAATCGGACGGCGCGACTGATGCGGTTCGCTCCGCTCACCTCACCCTACGAAGAGCGAACCTTAGTCTGCCGGCATTGCGTGGTCTGTGCTGCGCGTGCGCAGATCGCGTGGCTATTGAGGCGGTTCGTGCCTGACCACAGACTACTCAGAGCGAACCGGTCGGCGTGGTTATACCTACTTGTTCTGCTTCTTCTCCTGCTTCGCCGCGCGCTTCTCTTTGAAGCTCTTGGCGGGTTCCTTTTTCTTGCCCTTTTTCTGATCCAAGCCTTTACTCATGACGATGGCTCCTGCGTGAGAGGACGACGTCTGCGAGCCTTGCGGCGGCGGACGAGAGGGGATTCCCTCCGCACCCAGTGTAGACCCGAAACGGGCGCGCGGGGATCTTTGCAGGGGATTCTCTGCTGCCACGCCGCTGTGAATTCGCTAGGCGATGTTCGGCTCCAATACCAGCGCTGGGATTACCGTTTCCCAGCGCTCGCAGCGGGCCAGGTGTTGGTACTCGGGCTGCGAGTCGGCGCGGTAGCGGATGGTGATGGCGTCGACTACGGACTGGCAACAGCGCATGTCGTGCGGTGGTTGGAAAGACTTGGCCATCTGACCGACTACCTGATTATCGGCATTACGCAACACCCAGCGTCCATCGCTAGCGTCGAGCTGCAGCGCTGATCCGGGCCGGAGTTCAGCAATCTGCGCATGAACCGGGTGGCTGGTGCCGCGCCGCCCGGCGTAGCCGAGGTCAACCTCGGCTAGCGAGATTGATTGATGTACTCGGCGCAGTGCTGGAGGTGGCGCAGGTCCAGCCTCGGCGACGATGGAATGGCAGCTGGCGTGCGCCAGCAATTCGTGTGGATATCGATTGCCGCTATCGCTGAGCATTGCCAGCGTCAACGTTTGCCGGGCGCGGGTCATGGCCACATAGTAGAGTCGGCGCTCCGGACCGTCCTCGCCCTGGTTCGATGCCCAGCCGCCGTCTAAGACGACCACATGCTCGAACTCCAGGCCCTTGGCTCGATGCGCGGTGAGCAGCAGCAGTCCGTGTTGGCGACGGCGTACTTCGCGGCCCCATTCGGCCAACCAGTCGATGAAATGACCAGCCGGGAGTTCGGCAGCGGCGGTCTGCGCTGCGTATTGATCGACGGCCTCAATCAGCAATTCCAGCCACGGGCTCTGCGCTTGATTGTTCAGCCACGAGCGCATCGTCTGGGGTTCGATTAGCTGTTGCTGCGGAAGACGCAGCCAATCGATGAGAGATTGCGTTTCGCGTAGTCGCCACAGCTGGGCGCTGTCTTGGTTGGCCAGCTGGACCGGCAGTTGCAGCAGCTCGCAGTAGCTGCGCAGCGGCTGCAAATAGCGCCACTGGCGCGCGATAACGGCGACTTTGGTCCAGTCCCACTGCGCATCCAGCGCGGCCAGACGGCGCAGCTCATCGATCACTGCCACGCTCTGCGCGAGCGGATCGCCGCTGACGGTAAGCAGCGCCACGCGGCCGCGATTTGCACGGTCGAGCGTTTCCCAGCGACCTCCGTGGTCTTGCTTGCGGCGACGGCGATCGATCTGTATCGGCTGCTCATGCTTCAAACGATCGAAGCCTTTGCCGATGATCTGATTGGCTGCGTCGATGATATGGCGGCTGCTGCGATAGTTGTCCAGCAGGTAGCGCGTGCGGGCGGCATAGTCGGCCTCGAAGCGGCGAATGAATTCGACGGAGGCGCCGTCGAAGGCATAGATGTTTTGGTCATCGTCACCGACCGCGAAGAGGTTCAAGCGGCTATCGACATCGTCCTTGTTGCGACCGGCTAATGCCGCGATCAGCTGGTACTGCTCGGTTCCCACATCCTGATATTCGTCGACCAAGACCCAGCGGAAGCCGGCTAACAAGCGGTCACGCTGCTGATCGGCCTGTGCATCGGCTAAGCCCTTGCCGTTGAGCAAGTCGGTGGCATCGGTCAACAGCTGTTTGAAGCGCTCGTCGGTCGCTTGCGCGGCGCGTCCGGCAAAGCTGGCGCCAGTCAGGCGCATGGCCAGCGCGTGGCAGGTGAGCACGGTCAGGCCGTGGGCGTCGGTGCCTAGCAGTGTGTTCAAACGCTGGCGTATCTGCACGGCGGCATGGTGGTTGTATGCCAGCGCTAGAATTCCACGCGGGTCCTGTCGGCGCACCCGCACCAAGTAGGCGATACGGTGCACCAACACCCGCGTTTTGCCCGAGCCTGGACCGGCCAAAACCAGCACATTGGTGCGTTCGCGATCGTCGGCGACGATGCGTTGTTGTGCAGGGTCGCCCAGGTCTTCGACGATCCGTCGCCAGGATTCGGGGGTCGTCTCACGTTCCAGCGCCTTGTTGCGTTTGGGCAGCCAACGGTCGAGGAAGGACTCCTGGTCGAGCGCGAAATAATCGGCGGTCAGGCGCAAGGCATCGGCGATTGCCTGAATCCCGCGCTGGGCGTATTCGGCCATCACGTGGATCTGCACGCCGCGTTCCCGATAGTGTTGCCGCAGTGGCTCGAAATCGACCTTGGCGAAGCCACGCTTTTCCGGGCTGAGTCGAATGCTCATTGCCGGGCGAAAGATGGCCAGCCCCTTGTGGATGCGGATGATCTCCATCTCGTGCAGCCACAGCAGCGCGCGATCTAGCAGCTTCTGTGGTGCCTTGATCTGACTGTGCAAAACGAGGTCGGACTGGACTGCGGCGAGCAGCTGGCCCAGCGTCGTCTTAGCCAACAAGTCACTGCCCTTTGCGCCCGCAGGCAGGCAGCCTAGAAAGTGATCGAGGATGACTTTCGCACCGCCACGGCGCAGTTCCGCAGTCCGGCTTAGGGCGGACCAGGAAC
>QIMA01000408.1 GCA_003233535.1 Rhodanobacteraceae bacterium | reverse complement strand
GATGCTAGCGCAGGACATTGGTAGGCCAGTGGTTTTTCTTCAGGAGCGCCGGTGGTTTTTCAAAACGGGGTGGTTCATACACCCGACTGAGGATTGTCGCTGGGCTATCAAGGGCCTAGCGAGGGCGCGTGAAGTTTATGAAACGTTCGGGCTAGATCCACGACCGATCCTGGCAATCACACGCCAGGTTTGCTCGGCGCGCCGCTGACATTGCGGCGCGCCGGGCGCTCGCGCAAAGCGCAGACGGACGACTGCGGTTCGGTGGAAAGTTGAATCGGGACAATGGTCGCCTCCGCCCCCACAACCGCTAATTCCCGCTTTTTGCGATGCGTGGGGCCAATTGCGGTGATAGCGATAGCCTCACGGCTCGGCCTGGGCTAGAAACATCGTCCAAGCACGACGTAACATAGTCGCTCCTCATCTTTCCCCTCGCTCATGAAAACTGGTCGCAATGCCCCCTGCCCCTGCGGCAGCGGTAAGAAATACAAGCAGTGTTGTCTGCAGACACAAACCGCAGAGCTATCTGATCCCATCGAACTCAGCTATCGGCGATTGAGCCGGGAGCTTAAGGAATTCACCAACGAGCTCATTAACTTCACCGTCGACCAAAGCAATACCGACCCAGAGCAACCCTGGGCGGAATTCTGCGCAGAACGACTGGTCTTTGAGGAGCTAGGTTTTGAGGTCGTAGGCGAAGTGTTTATGGCCTGGCTGTGCTATCACCGGGTTGATTCCCTTCGCCAGCAGGCCGAAATCGATGCCGTGCCCGGCGCCCGAAGCTACCTTAACCAGCATGGAAAGCGGCTGAGCCCGGCACTGCGAGAGTATGTCCAGACTGGATTGGAAACACCGTTCAGCTACCACCAAGTGCAGTCAGTGGACCGGGGTCGCAGCCTGGAGTTACTGAACTTAATCTCGGGCCAAGTCGTGCAGGTGCGCGACAAATCGGTGTCCAGCGCGATTCCGGTCGGCGCAATTTGTTTCGTGAAAGTAGTGCAGCTGCAAGACTTCGCGCTGCTGGACGGGATGTTCGGGCACGTCATTCCGGCGATGCTCAAACCCAAAATCATTGATCTGCGTGAGGCTTTGAAAACCGAGGGCCGCGATGCGCATGAGCAAACCCATCCTGACACCACGAAGCGGCTCCTCGACCATCTCGACAATCTAGTAGCCACCACGCTGCCCGGCTTAACGCCGAAACTGCAAAATCACCCCAATGGACGCAGTCAAGACCGCGGTGGGCCGTGAAAAAGTGCAGGCGCTACTGGAAGCCTTTCAGGGCGGCCGAAAGCCGGTTCCAGAGGGAGTCATGCGCCGAATGCGAGAGCGGCTAGGCCTAGGCTAGTAGCGCTTTCCGCCCCGCCTAGCGAAATTGAGCGGCGCGGTCTCGTTGAGCAAGGACGAGATCGTGTTCCACGGTTTTACCGCGACATGCCAGTCACCCGGAGTGCAACGCCTAGTTGCAGACGATGGAGGCGCAGCCGTTAGTCCTAGGACGCTTCTCGCGCCCGTCTGACGGTTTGTGCTGATTGCCCGCGAGATCCGCGCACTTCGCGCTCTGCCGGCTGTCCACCGCCCGACCAGCCACTGCAGGCGGTTAGACTTTGCTGCGCGCTAGGCCGATGCTATGTTTGAGTAGTCTCATCGAGCACACTCTCAGCGCCAGATGGAACGACTAGGCAGGGAAGGGGTGACCCAAGAAAAACTCAAGCGCATCCTCTGGGAAGCCGCACTCAACCTTGGGCGGACTCGAGACACCCGGCTCCCCCGCCCGACCTCCGGCAAGCTGCGTTTGCCCGAGGCCGAGTCGGCGATCGCGTCGGCGCTAGCCTGATGACGAAGCCCTACGCGCCGCCTTTCGCGGAGGGGCCTGAGCTCAGCGCGCGAGTAGCCCAGATCAGTGATTTGCTCGACCGCTGGCAAGCTCAGACCGGCGCGGCTCCGTCACCGCAGCTGCGCCGGCAGGCGCGCATCCGCAGCGTGCAGGCGTCGCTGGCGATCGAGAACAACAGCCTCAGTCTGGAACAGGTCACCGCGGTGCTCGACGGCCGCGCGGTCCTGGCACCGCCACGCGAGGTGCAGGAGGTGCGCAACACGCTCGCCGCATATGAACATCTCGGCAAATGGCGAGCGAACTCGACACAGGATCTGCTCTCGGCCCACGCGCTGCTGATGACGGGGCTGGTCGACGCACCTGGGCAGTGGCGCAACGGCGACGTGGGCATCTACCGCGGCAAACGCTTGGTGCATATGGCGCCTCCCGCGGCGCAGCTGCCGCGACTGATGGCCAACCTGCTCGGTTGGCTGCGACGCACCGATATGCATCCCCTGTTGGCGAGCAGCGTGTTCCACTACGAGTTCGAATTCATCCACCCGTTCAGCGACGGCAACGGACGCCTGGGCCGTCTATGGCAGACCCTGATCCTCAGGCAGTGGCAGAGCGTGCTGGCCTGGCTGCCGGTCGAAACCGTCATCCACGAACGCCAGCAGGCGTATTACGAGGCACTGGCATCCGCCGACGCCGCCAGCGAGGCCACGCCCTTTGTCGCCTTCATGCTAGGCGCGCTCGCAGAAGCCCTGCACGAGGCTACCGCCAGCATGAGCCCAACCGACCAAGTAACCGACCAAGTAGTCGTCGCTGTACCGGTACCGGTGCTGCGCCTGCTAGAGGTCATTGCACCCGGCGAATCTCTGTCGGCGACCGAGTTGATGCAGCGCCTCGGCCTGCGGCATCGTCCAAGCTTTCGCTCCCTCTATTTAGCGCCAGCCCTAGCCAGCGGCTGGCTGCAGATGACCCAACCCGACGCGCCCCGCAGCCCCACGCAGCGCTACCGCCGGACAAAGAAGAAGGCGACGCCATGAACGAACTGAGCAACTGCTGGAAGCGGTGGCTAGGCGCGTGCACGGTTCTGTGTGGACGACAAAGCCTGGGACATACATGGACGCCTCCGTTGCCACAACCCTGAAATAGAGCTTTTCGTAGTGTTTGGGCCTACTTCAGGGTTGGCGGTGC
>QIMA01000304.1 GCA_003233535.1 Rhodanobacteraceae bacterium | reverse complement strand
TGGTCGTTCGAGTACGAATACTTTTCAAACGGGCAGGTAGAAAGTTACACCGCGCTTGACGGAACCAGGTTCAGCTTTGGATACGACGATGCAAAGATGTTGACCACAATCGCTATTCCCATTGAAGGAACCATTCAATTTCAGGATCACATCAGGAATAGGCCGCGCAGGGTAGTCTATCCGAATGGTTTGAAACGTATCATCGAATACGATGGATTACTTCGTATTGAGAGAATTGAGATAATGACAGAAGACACCAGTCTGGCCTTTCAGCGATATCATTACAGCTTATTTGGAAACCTTTTAAGAAAAGAAACCGAACACGGGCGTTACGTTTTTACCTATGATGACATGAGTCGTTTAGTGGTCTCTGATTATCCAAATGGGCCCCAGAATGACATAATCAATGGATCTTTGGAACCGGACTCATTCCCGATTGAGGACGATATATTTGCATACGATCTGTTAGGGAATCGCGTATCGGATCAGCGGCAATCTAATGATGCCGTATGGCTGTACAATGACAATAGTGAATTGCTAGAAGCTGGCGAAAAAACATACGCATACGACGAAAACGGAAGCGTTGTGACGATCGCTGATAATTCCAATCCTTCCGAGGGCTATGGGCTCTTGTACGATGTCGTGGATATTCCGCTCATGGGAGGCCAGCGTTCCAGTGCATGGGAGGCCAGTGGCTGGTGGTGGGTTGAGGGTGGGGATTTAGTCTAGTTGTTTGGGTCGGTTCTTGTCCTTTGTGTTGTCTTTTGGTTGATGAAATCAATTGATGATTGTTGCCCCCGGCAGGGGCCATGGGCGCTTGGTTCGGTGGTCGGCCGGAGTGTGGTCAAGTTGTGGTCAAGTGTGGTCGGGCGGTGGTCGGCGCGGCTTTTTGCGCCGTCCACGGGCCGTCCCCACGTTCGCGCAGCGATGTCCATCAGCTTGTCCACACGCAGGTCGCACGGGATTTGTGGGAGCCGGTTTGAGGTCATTCGGCGCTGCCACTGGTTGGTTCGGCGGATCGCAGCTTGCGCATGGATTCACCCTTGAGTTCGACGACTTCAGCGTTGTGCACGAGTCGGTCGAGGATGGCGTCAGCCAGGGTGGGATCGTGGAACTGGCCGTGCCAGAGCTTGATCGGCAACTGACTGGTGAGCAGGATGCTGCCGCGCTGATGGCGATCTTCCAGCAGTTCCAGTAGCAGGGGTTGATGGCCGGGACTGATCGGGACTAGACCAAAGTCGTCCAGGATCAGTAGGTCGATCCGTGCCAGCGATTTCAGCCAAGGGCTGATCTTGCCCTGTGCCTGCACCGTGCTGAGTTCGTCGTCTAGTCGCGGCAATCGCAGGTAGCGCACTGATTTCTTTTGGTCGATCACCGCCTTGGCCAGGGCGCAGGCCAGATAGCTCTTGCCGGTCCCGGTCGGGCCGACCAGGAGCAGGTGTTGATGGCGCTTGAACCAGTTCAGACTGAGCAATTGCTGCCAACGGGTTTTGCCCAGACCGCGGGGGGTGCGTAGGTCGACGTCAGCCGGATGCGCGATCTGGCCGAGTTTGGCCAGTTTCAGCCGGCGCGCGTGGGCAAGGGTGTCGCGATGCAGCCCCTCGGCGTCCAGTAGCAAGGCCAGGGTATCGACCACCTCGTCGGTGATCGGTAGCCGGCTGACTGCCTCGGCGGCGCCGCGCAGTCCCAGACGAGCCAGTTGTTGTTGCAAGGGTTCATGCAGCATTGGTCTGCTCCTGGCTGGCGTAGTAGTCGGCACCGCGCAGGTGTTCGTGGTCGACTGGCGCCAGCGGTAAGGGAGTTTGTGCCTGAGCGGTGCTGAGCAGATTGCGCAGCGGCTGGTAGCCGATCAGGTTCAGGTCTAGCGCACGCGCACAGGCCGCCTCCAGCGCTGGGCCGCCGTGGTCGCGACGCAAGCTGAGCACGCCTTGAGCGCTGCGGATCGACTGCTCGGGATGTCGGCGTTTGGCGAACAGGGCCTCGATTAGCGCCACCGTTGCCGGACCGATGGCGGCGGCACGCTGCATGATCTTGGGTTCGCGGAAAGCCCGGTGGTGGGCCGGCATGTGCGCCGGATCGGTAACAAAGCGTTGGCTATGACCGACTCGCCGGTGACTGGCGATGCGGCTATCGGCTTGGAGTACTTCGACATGGCCGATGGTCAACCGCAGCTCCACCGCCTGACCCACGTAGCGGTATGGCACGCTGTAATACTGGCCCTGCACATCGACGTGGTAGTCGCGCGCCACCTTGCGCTTGAGATAGGTCGGCAGCTCAAAGCGCGTGCTCGGCAGTGCCAACAAGTGCGGTCGCTCCAGTTCTAACTGCGACTGCCGTGAACCCACTCGCTTTTGAAACGGCGCGGTATTCAGCGCGGCCAGCCCCTGCGCCAACCACGCATTGAGTTCAGCCAGCGAGTCGAAGCAGCGATCCCGTGCAGTGGCCAGTATGCGCATCTCCACGATCTTCACCGCCCCTTCCACCGCGCCCTTATCGCGCGGGGCACGGACTCGGGCCGGAACGATGGTAATCCCGTAGTGGTCGGCGAAATCGAGGTAGGCTCGGGTCAGTTGCGGCTCGTAGCGAT
Source organism: Rhodanobacteraceae bacterium (assembly GCA_003233535.1). GTDB lineage: Bacteria > Pseudomonadota > Gammaproteobacteria > Xanthomonadales > SZUA-5 > SZUA-5. The sequence continues at coordinate 428 of QIMA01000304.1, read as the reverse complement.
CGGTCTTGGTAACCAGCGCCTTGGGGTTGTCCGGAACCCCGACCTGCGGCACGCCACCGAAGGCCACGAAGGCGCGCTGCTGGCCGTCCAGCCAACTGGCCGTGGTCTGATCAGCATAGGCATAGGCGGCAATCGCGTTGGAGCAGCCCAATGCTGCGACGAAAATCTGCGCGGTGGCGAGCGTCTCGCCGTCGCGATAGCGCAAGGTCATCCCGGCGAAATCAAAGTAACCGGTCTTGCCCGGCACCGGGTCGTGGCGGTAGACCACGTCGTCGTCCTTGGCGAAAGCGGCCAGCTCGGCGCAAAACGCGCTGTAGCCGATCCCGTCTTCTACGAGATCACGGTACTCATCCCACAACAACCGCCGCGTCACCCCCTTGCGTGCCAGTTCGCCAGTCACCCGAGCATAGTCCGGTCGGGCACAACCG
>QIMA01000429.1 GCA_003233535.1 Rhodanobacteraceae bacterium | reverse complement strand
GGTGGACCAGCTTCACTGCTGGCTTGGATCGCGTGTAGCTTGCAGAGCGCACGCCCGGATATTTCATGAACTCGTGCGATGATCGCGCGAGTTCATGAAACATCCGGGCTAGGCAGCTCAACTATTGACGCACCAATGTTTTACACCGGCCGGGACTTCACGCTGACGGCCGGTGCTAGGTTCCTGGACCCACCGGTGAGCGGGAGCATGCGATGAGTGGTTCTACGGCCAACGTGGCTATTTCCGCGCTGGAGGTCAACGCCAACACCGGCCTGCTGGTCGCCGCGACTTACGGCCGCCGAATCTCGCGCCGGCGCTACCAACTACTCCGACCTTTGGTGGAACAGCACCGAGCCCGGCTGGGGTCTGACCGTTTCTCACCAGGGCGATAAAATTTTCATCCTTTGCGCTTTGTGGTCGTGGCCGCCGATCAGCCCAAGGTGATCCGCACGAATTGAACGACCATGCGCTGGTGGCCGAGTGGCCGCCAGCGCCTTCACGGCTCAAGGGGCTCCGTAAATGGCGCTGAGCGAATAGAGCGCAATGCCCGCATGGCCCGCTGACGTTTGCCTGTCTGATTGGAGTACCCCATTGAATTCTGCAAGCTTGCGTCACGAAGCTCATCGATTCACTCAGGTACCATCGCGAGCTTCATGTCGAATCAGGAGCGCTCCAGATGATCACCAAGACTTGCACCCTGCTTGCCTGCCTAAGCCTGCCGACGGTGGCCCTTGGCGCCAGCACTCTGCATTACGACGGTGCCGGAATGAGCCAGTTTGCGGTGTCCGCTAACGCGTTGCGCGGCGATCAGGGCGATACCTCAGTGCTATATCGGGCCGATGAGGACGTGCTGTACGTGATCGATAACGTCAAGCGCGAGTACACGCGCATGGGTGCGCAGGAGATTGCGCAGCTGACCGAGACCATGCAGGGCGCGATGCGACAGATGGAACAGGCAATGGCCCAAATTCCGCCGGAACAGCGACAGATGGTGGAATCGATGATGCGCAAACAAATGGGCGGTGCGGTATTGCCGCAGATCGAGCTGGTGGCTATCGGCAGCAGCTCGGCTGGCGGCTACGACTGCCAGCAGTATGAAACCCGCATCAACGGCCGAGCGACTCAGCGCAGCTGCGTAGTCGATCCGCAGACGCTCGGGCTCAGCGGTGCCGAAGCCGCCACCATCGCCGCTTTCCAGCAGCGTATGTCGGCGCTGGCGAAGGGCATGGGTGAAGCCATCGGCAGCAGCGGTTTTGCTTTCCCCGAAGGAGCCATGGTCCCGGTGCAGTTAGAGGATCTCAACGGCGACGATGACGCCTTGCTCAGCAGCGTCAGCTCCGGAGCCGATGAAGCCAGTTTTGAGCTCCCCAGCGGCTATCGCGAGCGCAAGCTGGAATTGCCCGGACGCTGAGATGGTTGCGTCTAGCCAGCAGGCGCAGCATAGTCAGTTAGCCACTAGCCCGAACGTTTCATAAGCTTCACGCGCCCTCGCTAGACCCTTGATCGCCCAGCGATTTTTCTCAGTCGGGTGCACGTCACCAATCGACACATAAGCCTGCTCCCACAGCGGGTGATAGGGCAGATCGTGTTCGGCCAGATAGCAGCCGATCTGGCGGTCGCTCCAGTCGAAGATTGGATGCAGCTTGTAGCGACCATTGTGCACGCTCAAAGTCTCAATCTGCGCGCGAGTGCTGGACTGGTCACGACGCAGGCCGGCAATCCAGGTGCCGCAGTCCAGCTCAGGAACCACTCCTTTCGAGCCACTCTCTCGTCGCTCACACCGGGACAAATTTACAAATCTTGGTAGGAGGACTTCGCCACCGGGCGCACTGTGTAGCTGCTAACAACCTTCCGTCACCACGCCGGGCAACACGTGAGAACCCTCTAAGCCGATGCAAGAATTCAATCCTTCGGACTTGAAGACCATCCTTCATTCCAAGCGCGCCAATCTGTACTACCTGGAGCATTGCCGCGTATTGGTGAAACAGGGTCGTGTCGAGTACGTGACGGACGCCGGCAAGCAGTCGGCTTACTGGAACATCCCGATCGCCAACACCACGGCCATCATGCTTGGCACCGGGACATCGATCACGCAAATGGCCATGCGCAAACTGGCTCAGGCTGGCGGGCTGGTCTTCGATGTTGCGGACTTGATCAAAGATTCGCTGGTTCTGCCACAAGCATTTGTTTCGGCCATGCGCGGCGATAGCGAGCAGGAATTTCGCCAAGCCTGTCTGAACGCCTTTGCGAATACCGAAGCGCTCGATTTCATGATTGATACGGTCAAGGCAATCGCCCAGACGCATGGTAGCTGCCGGTGAACGTGCTGTTCGTTTCGCAGTGCGAGAAACGAGCGATCAATCAAACGCGGCGCGTGCTGGATCAATTCGCCGAACGCAGCGGTGTGCGCACGTGGGCGACGGTCATCACCAAGGCGGGGCTGGATACGGTGCGCAAACTGCTCAAACAGACTGCGCGCAAGAACACGGCAGTGGCCTGTCATTGGATTCACAGCCACGGCGAGTTCGAACTGCTGTGGGTCGTGGGCAATGCGCGTCAGTTTGACGCTCGGGGGCGCGTGCCTACCAACTTGTCCAGTCGGGACATTCGCCGCGCAGACGACGAGAACGACTGGCACAGCCTGCGCGTGATCGAGCTGATGGCGAGGCTGGCGGCGCTGTTTCACGACTTTGGCAAGGCCAACGCGCAGTTCCAAGGCAAGTTGCGCGACCGCCAGATCAAGGATCGGTTTCGCCACGAGTGGGTCTCACTGCGGCTGTTCGAAGCATTCGTCTGTGGCTCTCAAAACGATGCTGACTGGCTGCAGCGCTTAGCCCAACTCAACGACAAACCGGAGCCAACTTGGCTAAAGACGCTGCAAATGGACGACTACGGCGCGACACAGGCCCGCCCGCTGGCGCAAATGCCGCCGTTCGCTCGCGCGATAGGCTGGCTCATTCTCAGCCATCATCGGCTCCCCGATCCAGGCCGCGACAACGCGATTGGCGATCTGCAGCGCAT
>QIMA01000509.1 GCA_003233535.1 Rhodanobacteraceae bacterium | reverse complement strand
CGCCTTCGCCGCGCTCCGGCCAAGCGGACCGCACCACGCCCCCCATCTGTAATCAAAAGCGGGCGTACCCTCGTGACGAAACCCATGAAACTTCGGGCTAGGGCGGCACAGCGCGACATTGACACGCAGCGATTGCTCGACGGGTCAACTCAACCACCTGCCATGTCGATCAGCACTGTGAGCGGCCAGATCTGGGGTTACCATGCTCTCCATCGCCGATCAGCGGCTAGTAACGGGAGACCAAGATGAAGTTGTCTGTGAACGGAAATGCTGTCGAATTCGACGGCGATCCGCAGATGCCCATCCTCTGGTTCTTGCGCGATGAGCAGCAGCTGACCGGAACTAAATTTGGCTGCGGCCGAGCGCTTTGTGGCGCCTGCACCGTGCATTTAGACGGCGACGCAGTGCGTGCGTGCGTCGTGCCGATGGCCGCGGCGGCGGACAAATCGGTCACCACTATCGAAGGTATCTCGGTCGAGCATCGTTTGAAAGTGGCATGGAAAGAGCACAACGTGCCGCAGTGTGGTTACTGCCAAAGCGGCCAGATCATGCAGGCCGCTGACCTACTCAAGCGCACCCCAAGCCCGACCGATGCCGATATCGATCAGGCCATGACCGGCAATATTTGTCGCTGCGGCACCTACACTCGAATACGCGCGGCGATTAAGTCCGCTGCGGAGGCGTCGGCATGAGCGCGCAAATCGATCTAGGCCGTCGTCGCTTTCTTTCCAGCTCCGCTCAGGCAGGCGGACTGTTGCTGACCGTGCAACTGGTGGGCGGCGCTCACTTGATGGCCCAGGCCAATTCCGGTGCGGTGTTGAATCACGGATTATTCGTTGCGATCGATGCCGCAGGTATCGTTACGGTGACTTGTCATCGCTCTGAAATGGGCCAGCACATTCGCACTGCGCTGGCGCAGATTGTTGCCGACGAGCTGGAAGCGGACTGGTCCAAAGTCGTGGTCGAGCAGGGTCTAGGCGACCCCAAATACGGGGATCAAAACACCGACGGCTCGCGCAGCGTGCGGCGCAATCTGACCCGCTTGCGCCAAGCCGGTGCCAGCGCGCGCTTGTTGCTGCGCCAGGCGGCGGCTCAACATTGGGACGTTCCGCTAGAAGAGATTCAGGCCAACAACCATCGTCTTACTCACAGCGGCAGCGAGCGCTCCGCTGACTACGGTGAGGTGGTGGCAATTGCGGCGAGCTTGCCGGTGCCCGATGCGGAAGGCGTGCCGCTGAAGGCGCGTAAGGACTGGCGCTATATTGGCAAGGGCGTGGCCAACATCGATCTCGATGAGGTGCTCGCCGGCAAGGCTGTTTACGGTCACGACGTGCAGCTGCCAGGGATGTTGGTAGCGGTTATCGCGCGTCCGCCGGTCCTCTACGGTTCGGTGAAGTCGCTTGATGACAGCGCCGCGCTCAAGGTCGGCGGTGTGGTACAGGTGGTGCGCATGCCCAAGCTGGAAGCGCCGGCTGCGTTCAACGCACTCGGCGGCGTTGCGGTGGTGGCGCGCAACACGTGGGCGGCGATGAAGGGGCGCGATGCGCTGACGATTGAGTGGGAACACGGCGACAACGCCAGCTACAACTCCGACGCCTTCCGCGAGCAGATGCTTGAAAGCATTCGCAAGCCTGGCGAGGCGACGAGAAACCATGGTGACGTGCCTGCTGCGCTCAACGGCGCGGCGCAAACGGTTTCTGCCGAGTACACCGTTCCGCTGCTGTCACAGGCACCCATGGAGACCCCTGCGGCGACTGCCGTGGTAACCGCCGATTCGGCGGAGATTTGGGCCTGCACGCAAACGCCGCAGTCCACCCAACGAACGGTCGCCGGCGCATTGGGTCTGCAGCCGGCGCAGGTCAAAGTGAACGTCACGCGCTTGGGCGGTGGCTTTGGGCGCAAGTCGAAACCGGATTTTTCGGTTGAAGCGGCGCTGCTGGCGCGTGAAACCGGCAAGCCGGTTAAAGTTATTTGGACCCGCGAAGACGATATACGCAACGGCTACTACCACACGGTTAGCGCGCAGCGGGTGGAAGCGGGTCTGGACGAGAACGGCAAGGCCACCGCGTGGCTGCATCGGACCGCATTTCCGCCGATTGGTTCGACCTTTAATCCGGCAGACAGTACGCCCAGTCACGGCGAACTGCGACTGGGCTTTTCCGACAATCCGTTTGAGATTGAGAACTTACGCTTGGAGCGCGTTAACGCTACCGGTCACGTACGAATCGGTTGGCTGCGCTCGGTCGCTAACGTCTATCACGCCTTTGCGGTGCAGTCGTTTGCGCATGAACTGGCGGTGGCGGCCAAGCGCGATCCGAAGGACTATTTGCTAGAGCTGATTGGCAGTTCGCGGCACATCGACCTGGCCAAGGCGGGCGTGGAGTACGACAACTACGGCGACTCCATCGAAACCTATCCGATTGATACGGGGCGCTTGGCTAACGTGGTGCGGGCGGTGGCGCGGCGATCAAACTGGGGTGCCAAGCGCAAGGAAGGCCGGTTCTTGGGTATTGCTGCCCATCGTTCGTTCTTGAGCTATGTGGCCACCGTGGTCGAGGTGGTCGTGGACAAGAACGGTGAATGGTCGATCCCGCAGGTATACATGGCGATCGACGCCGGCACGGTGGTCAATACCGATAGCGCACGGGCGCAGTGCGAAGGCGGTGCCATTTACGGGCTGAGCTGCGCGATCGGCGAGATCACCGCTACCAACGGCGTGGTCGATCAGGGCAATTTCGACACTTACACGGTGGCGCGGATGAAACAGGCGCCGGGCGCAATCGATGTGCACATCGTCGACAGCACCTATGCGCCCGCAGGCGTCGGTGAGCCGCCGACTCCACCGTTTGCCCCAGCCTTGGCCAACGCCTTGTTTGAGGCCACAGGAAAGCGCTTCAGAGATCTGCCGATTCCGCTGCGGGTCAAAGCGAGCTAGCCCGGATATTTCATGAACTCGCGCGATGCTCGCGCAGGACATTGGTAGGCCAGTGGTTTTTCTGCAGGAGCGGTGTAGTGGTTCATA
>QIMA01000058.1 GCA_003233535.1 Rhodanobacteraceae bacterium | reverse complement strand
TGTAGTGGTTCATACACCCGACTGAGGAAAAGTCGCTGGGCGATCAAGGGCCTAGCCAGGGCGCGTGAAGTTTATGAAATTCCGGGCTAGCTTTCCTTTGAACTGAACGGCCAGAGCCAACGCCACCATGGCTGATCCCCATCGACGGGCTTTGCGTTGCCTCGCTCGGCGGCATTGAAGGCCAATACTCGGCGCGCATCGACGGCAAGCTCCGGCTGACCCAAGGCTTCGTAGCTGCGCGCCATCAACTCGAGCGCATCAACCGCCTGCGGTGCCTGCTGATACGTTTCGACCACGTAGGCCGCTCGATTGGCTGCGGCCACGAACGCGCCGCGGCGAAAGTAGTAACGGGCGACATTGAGCTCAAAGTTGGCCATGTTATTGCGCAGATACAGCATGCGCTGACGCGCATCACCGGCATAGGCGCTGTCGGGATAGCGCTTGACCAACTCGGAAAAATCCAAAAACGCCTGGCGCAGCGACTGCTGATCGCGCGTCGCTGCCTCGTCGGGCATGAAGCGATCGGCAAAGCCGGCATTACGATCGAAATTCACTAGGCCGCGTAGGAACAGCGCGTAATCGACCTTGGCATGGGTGGGATAGGCCTTCAAAAAGCGATTAATGGTCGCGATCGATTCTTCATCGCTGCCCAGCTTGAACTGGCAGTAGGCCAGCTCCAGCTGAGCCTGCTCGGAGTACTGGCCGAACGGAAACCTAGCGACCAAGCGGCGATAAAACCGCGCGCAGGTGCTGTAGTTGCCGTTGATCATCAGCTGGTGCGCTTGACGATAAAGCTGGTCTAGCGGCAGTTTCTCGGCGACCGAATCTTTGTCGCCACCAAACAGCGAACAGGCACCGAGCACGGCGAGCATGGGTATGAGTATGAGTACGCGCAGATGCTTCATCAGTGCCGACGTAAGTCTTGGGAGCCAGCAATATTAGCCCATGGGGTCGTCTGCAGCATGAATATGGGAATATTTAGGGCTGAGGGCTGAGGGCTGAGGGCTGAGAAGATCGCGAAAACACCGCTCGCGAGGTTAAGTTCTCGGGTGATTTGAGGCTAGGCAAGCGAGGCGATTCATTTCGGTTTGTATCAGAACGTTGACAGCGCGATCGAAGCCAACGGGGGTTAAACGAGCCCAGCTGCCTCAATCCACGGTAACTTTTCGCGCCTCAGCCCGCAAATGCTACAAATTCTGATAGTTCGGCCCCGCCCCGCCCTCAGGCGTCACCCAGTTGATGATCTGATAGGGATCTTTAATGTCGCAAGTCTTGCAGTGGACGCAATTGGCAGCGTTGATCTGTAGCCGCTTACCCTCAGCGTCTTCAACCATCTCGTAGACCCCGGCCGGGCAGAAGCGGGTGCAGGGGTTGCCGTATTCCTCGACGCATTTGGTGATGCACACGTCCGTATCGGCCACTTGCAGGTGCACTGGCTGATCTTCGTCGTGCTCGGTTGAGGCGTAATAGACGCCCTGTAGCCGATCGCGCGGTGCCAAATCGCGTTCGACATAGTCACGTTTGGGTTCGGCGCTGTCCAATTTCTGCAGTTGCGAATAATCCGCCTTGGTCTCCTTGGTCCAGGGCAGCTTGCCCATCGTGACCGTCTCCAGCGCGGCGTTGGCCATGCCCATCCACAGCCCTTTCTTGAAGCCGGGTTTGATATTGCGGACCTTGTGCAGCTCTTCCATTGCCGGCGAGCTGCGCAGCTTGGCGTCGAAGCCGGCGGCATCGAGCTGACCGTTGAGGTGCTCGGCGGCAAGCATGCCGGAGCGAATCGCCTGATGCGTGCCTTTGATCTTGGGAACGTTGAGCAATCCGGCGGTGTCGCCTATCAGCAGCGCGCCGGGCATCTCGCACTTTGGCAGCGCCTGCGAGCCGCCGGTGACGATGGCGCGGGCACCGGCCGAGGCGATCGTGCCGCCTTCGAGCAGCGGTTTGATCATCGGATGGTGCTTCCACTGCTGGAATGCCTCGTAGGGCTGGTAGCGCGGATCGCGATAGTCCAGTCCGGACACGTAGCCTAAGGCCACGCGGTTCTCATCCAGGTGATAGAGGAAGCTGCCGGCGTAGGTGCCGTTATCGGCGGGCCAGCCGACCGTGTGCACGGTCAAGCCCGGCTGCACGCGGCCTTCGGGCAGCTGCCACAGCTCCTTGATCCCAATCGACCAGCTTTGCGGGTCGCTGTTGGCATCCAGCTCATAGCGCTTGATCAACTGCTTGGTGATGTGGCCGCGCGCGCCCTCGGCGAGCACGGTCACCTTGGCCAAGATATCCACGCCCTCAGCGTAGGTGTCTTTGTGCTTGCCGTCCTTATCGATACCCATATCACCGATGCGCACGCCCTTGACCACGCCATCGTCGCCGATGATCGCTTCGGCGGCAGCAAAGCCGGGATAGATCTCAACGCCTGCCGCTTCCAGCTTCGGCTCCAGCCACGCGCACATAGCGCCGAGCGACACGATGTAGTTGCCGTGGTTGTTCATGGTTGGCGGCGTCGGCATTTTCATTCGGCCGTGCTTGCTCAGCCAGTAGAACTCGTCCTTGTTCACCGCTACACAGATCGGCGGCGGCGCATCCCGCCAATCCGGCAGTAGCTCGTCCAGCGGATCGGGCTCAATCACCGCACCAGAGAGGATGTGCGCACCGATGGTCGAGCCTTTTTCGATCACGCAAACCGACAGCTCAGCATTGAGCTGTTTCAGGCGCAGCGCGCAGGACAGCCCAGAAGGGCCCGCACCGACCACCACAACGTCGTATTCCATTACCGCGCGTTCGCTCATCGCACACTCTTCCGTTAGCTGGCACTGAGGCCCTAAGTATAGAGCGAGCGGCTAGAGCAACGTGTTTAGAGACTGTCCACGATCTACGAAAAGGCGGCGGCAGTGGGCGTTCAGGCCGGTTTCTGTGCGATATGGGACTTGATCCTAGCCCGGATATTTCATGAACTCGCGCGATGCTCGCTGAACTCGCGCGATGCTCGCGCAGGACATTGGTTGTCCAGTGGTTTTTCTAAAGGAGCGGTGTAGTGGTTCATACACCCGACTGAGGAAAAATCGCTGGGCGATCAAGGGACAAGCGGGGGCGCGTGAAGTTTATGAAATATCCGGGCTAGCGGCTAATGGTCACGGTTGAGCTTAGTCAGACAATCCCCATCACGCTATCTTTGGCTTGCGCGCTGAGCTATGTGTCGCCACCATCGGCGGCCCCGGTAGGCGCGCAGCCACGCCACTACGGAAGCCACGCTATGCCTTTAGCCATCCCCTTGATGCTGATTACCGCGCTGTGCATCTGGCACGCGGTGAAGACCGGGCGCACCCAGCCCTGGCTATGGATAATAATTTTCGCACCGGCCATCGGCGCAGGTGCTTACTTGGTGACCCAAGTTCTGCCGGAGTTCTTTGGCGGCCATAGCGGCCGCAGACTCACCCGCAAAGTCGCTGACACGCTCAATCCGAAGCGTGAGCGCAAGCGCATCGAACTGGAGCTCAAGCGCGCCGACACGCTGGAGAATCGGCGTCAGCTGGCCGAAGAGTGCCTGCGTCTGGGTGATTTTGAGTACGCCGAAATGCTTTTCGCCGACGGCATGAAGGGCGTCTACGCCGATGACCCGGTGCTGCTTTACGGTCTGGCCCGTGCCCAGGTGGAACTGGAAAAAGGCAGCGAGGCACTGGCAACGTTGGATAAACACGATCAAGCCGATGCCCAGCATCGTTCAGTAGAGACGGCGCTGCTGCAGGCTCGAGCCCTAGAACAGTGCAAGCGCTTGGATGAGTCTCTGGCCGCCTACGAGGACGTCGCCGACCGCGTCTCCGGCGAAGAGGGGCGGTTGCGGATGGCCAAGCTGCTGGTGCAGATGGGGCGCACGGAACCGGCACGCGAGCGTTTGACCGGACTGCTGGAGCGCGCGGAACTACAGCCCAAGTACTATCGCCGTGAACAATCAGCGTGGCTGTCGGAAGCTAAACAGCTGCTCAAACAACTCGAGGACTAAGCGTGGCAAAGCTGTATTTCTACTACTCGGCGATGAACGCTGGGAAGACCACCACGCTGCTGCAGTCGGCGCACAACTATCACGAACGCGGCATGCGCACGCTGATCCTGACGCCGCAGTTAGACGATCGCTATGGCAAGGGCAAAGTGCGCTCGCGCATCGGCCTAGAGGCCAACGGCACCATATTCGCTCGCGAAGAGAATTTGCTGGAGCTCACCACAGCCGATATCGACGCCAACGGTGAGCTGCACTGCGTGCTGGTCGACGAATCCCAGTTCCTGACCAAGGCACAGGTCTGGCAGCTCTCCGAAGTGGTTGATCGACTCAAAGTACCGACACTTGCCTACGGCCTGCGTACCGATTTTCAGGGCGAGCTGTTTGAAGGCAGCCAGTATCTATTGGCCTGGGCCGACGAGCTGAGCGAGATCAAAACCATCTGCCATACCGGCTCCAAGGCCAACATGGTGGTTCGCGTCGATGAACAAGGCCGCGCCATCACCGCCGGCGCCCAAGTCGAGATCGGCGGCAACGACCGCTACGTTTCGGTCAGCCGAGCCGAATTCAAGCGGATATTCGAGGGCGAAGGGACGATTCCCCTAAAGCAGCCGAGACTGTTGTGAAGAGCAGGGCTGAGGGTCGAGGGCTGAGAAAAAGCCCAGCGGCAAGTCCCTGCTCTTCCTCAGCCCTCATCCTTAGCCCGGATATTTCATGAGCTCGCGCGATGATCGCGCAGGACATTGATTGCCCAGTGGTTTTTCACTGTGTTTTTTCAAGAAAGGGAGCGGTGTAGTGGTTCATACACCC
>QIMA01000203.1 GCA_003233535.1 Rhodanobacteraceae bacterium | reverse complement strand
TGAACGCTGTGGGATGATCGGGGTGACGGGCCAACTCGTGAAACTCGGTCGACTGTATGCGTGCGGCGAGATCGGAAAACAGCGAGGTGAGGGACATGGGTCTTCAGTGAGCAAAAAATTCTCACTGCCGAACGCTCGTTTTTTGACAATGTCAAGCTATATGTTGAGTTTCTGGGGTTTATTTCTTAACTTGGGTGGATTGGTCTTCTTCCGCTCCTTCGCCATTGACCTAACGATGCGTCCCACCGTTGTGAAAAAAGGGCCGAAACGCGCCGCGGTTTGACTTCAAGCTGAAGCCTATGCAGGCGCACCGGGCGAGAGTTTCTTAAAGTATATGAACGAACCCAAAGCGGCTGCCAGACGCGAAGGCATTCACGCTGCTATCATGGCGGGTTGAAGCGACCCCAACTGTAGGCGCCTGAATGATCGGCAAAAGGAGCTAGTGCTCCAGAAAGCGCCGATATACTCCGCCCCCTGACTTCTTCGGTTTCGTTCGACCGCCGATCGCGCTGCGATGGGCTGCGTCGTCGCGAGCGAGCGGAAAGAAGCCCACGCCACTTATAGCTAAAAGATCATGACTGAGAAGCTGCGCAACATCGCCATCATCGCCCACGTCGATCACGGTAAGACTACCCTGGTTGATCAACTCCTTAAGCAATCTGGAACGCTGTCGGAGCGAGATAAAGCGCCCGACCGGGTGATGGATTCTAACGATCTGGAGCGTGAGCGCGGCATCACCATCCTGTCCAAGAACACCGCTATCCGCTGGACCGATGGCGACGGCGTGGAGTGGCGGGTCAATATCGTCGACACCCCTGGACATGCCGACTTTGGCGGGGAAGTGGAACGCGTACTGAGCATGGTCGACTCCGTGTTGCTGCTCGTCGACGCCGTCGATGGGCCGATGCCGCAGACGCGCTTCGTAACCCAGAAAGCGTTCGAGCAGGGGCTCAACCCAATTGTCGTAGTCAATAAGATCGACCGCGATGGCGCTCGACCCGAGTGGGTGATCAATCAGACCTTCGATCTGTTCGATCGACTCGGCGCCACCGAGGAGCAACTCGACTTTCCGGTTATCTACACGTCCGCGCTGCTCGGCTACGCCGGTATGGAAGACACCGTGCGGTCCGGCGACATGACAGCTTTGTTTGAAACGATCATCAAGAACGTACCGCCGCCGCCCGTCAATCGCGATGGCCCATTCCGCATGCGGATCACGTCACTGGACTACTCCAGCTACGTCGGCATTATCGGCATTGGTCGGATTGAGCGGGGCACGGTGAAGACCAACATGTCCATCTCAGTGATCGACCGGCACGGTAAGAAGCGCCAGGGTCGAGTGCTGCAGGTGCTCGGCTTCCACGGCCTAGAACGGCGTGAGGTTAGCGAAGCGCATGCCGGCGATATCGTCGCCATCACGGGCATCGAGAAGCTGGGCATTTCCGACACGCTTTGCGATCCGAGCATGGTCGAGGCACTGCCGCCGCTGACCGTTGATGAACCGACGATCAGCATGTTCTTCCGAGTCAACAATTCGCCCTTCTGCGGCCGTGACGGCAAGTTCCTGACTAGCCGACAGATTCGCGATCGACTAATGCGCGAAAAGCTGCATAACGTTGCGCTGCGGGTCGAAGACACCGAAGACGGCGACAGCTTCAAGGTATCCGGTCGCGGCGAGCTGCATTTGTCGATTCTGATCGAAACAATGCGTCGCGAAGGCTATGAGGTCGCGGTTTCACGACCCGAAGTGATCATCAAAGAAATCGACGGCAAATACATGGAGCCCTATGAGCACTTGGTCACCGACATGGACGAAAATTACCAGGGCGGTGTGATCGAGCGCTTGGGTGAACGCAAGGCAGAACTGCGCAACGTCGAGCCCGACGGCAAAGGCCGAGTGCGACTGGAATATATGATTCCGGCGCGCGGACTGATCGGCTTTCAGACCGAGTTCCGGACCATAACCGCGGGAACTGGGCTGCTGTTCCACGTCTTCGACCATTACGGTCCACGACTGGACGGCGGCATCGCCCAGCGCCAAAACGGCGTGATGATCAGCAACGGTACCGGCGTAGCGCCGGCCTACGCGCTGTTTAACCTGCAGAGTCGTGGCAAAATGCTGATCAACGCCAACGACGAGATCTACGAAGGCCAGCTGGTCGGCATTCATTCCAAAGACAATGATCTGACCGTCAACCCGCTCAAGGGCAAACAGCTCAACAACATCCGCGCCGCCGGTAAGGACGAGGCGGTAAACTTGGTGCCGCCAGTACGCATGTCACTGGAACAGGCGCTGGAGTTCATCGACGACGATGAGTTGGTTGAAGTCACGCCCAAAGCGGTTCGCTTGCGCAAGAAGCAACTCACTGAGAACCTGCGCAGACAGGCCGGCAGAAAGAGCGCCGGCGCAGCTTAGCGAGAGCTACAGATAGGCAACACCAAACAGGGGCGAAAGCCCCTGTTTGCGTTTTCGGCACTGCTCGGGGACTCTACTTTCATGTCCATGCGCAGGAATGTACCGTGACGCCTATCCCGTGGTACTTCGACCCGATCTCGCCGTTCGCCTACCCACGGCCGTGTTTCGCGGCAATCTGTATTGGGGCGATGACAGCGTCGATATGCTCGCGCAGGCGCTGCAGAATCCGCAGCGATTCGAGCAACCGCCCTACAGCGATATCGACCAACTGCCCATCGGAATCGCCCGGAAACCAAGCTCTTAGTAGACGTGAAGCAGGCGCGAGAGTGATTCCCGCGCCTGCCTGATGGCCTAGTAGCCGACCGCGTCGACCGAAACCCGCACGCGGATCTGTTCACCTGGCGCCCGATCAGTTCGCGTATAGCCCACGCGACCGTTGTATTCGTACGTGACGTCATAGCCAACCACTTCACGCTCGCGCCGTGAGTAATCGCGGTAGCCGCGATGACGATCGCGCTCGGCTTCGTTACCGATCGATGCGCCCAACAGCAAGCCCGCAGCGGTAGCGGCCGCACGACCGCTGCCCCTACCAAATTGGTTGCCAATCGCGCCACCAAT
>QIMA01000526.1 GCA_003233535.1 Rhodanobacteraceae bacterium | reverse complement strand
CTAGCCCGGAGCGGATGGAGCTGTTGGTCACCGACAAGATCGAGAAGAAAGCTCAGGAAATGCCTGAGGTGGACAACATCGTGAGCGAGTCCCGCACCGGGATTTCCATTGTCACGGTGAATTTTCTCGAGTCTTACACGCAGATGCGTCCGATCTTTGACAGTCTGCGGCGCAAGATCGATGCGGTTGCCGGTGATTTACCCCAGGGCGCGACAGCGCCGGAGGTAAACGATGAGTTTGGCGATGTCTTTGGCAGCGTCTATGCGCTGACCGGCGAGGGCTTTGCGTATGCCGAACTGAAGACGATCGCCGACGAGATCCGCGACGACCTGCTGAAGATCCCGGAAGTAGCGAAAGTTGAAATCCACGGCGCCCAGGAAGAGGCGATTTTCGTCGAATACAACAACGCACACCTGACTGAGCTGGGGCTGTCGCCGCAGCAGTTGTCGGTGGCGCTGGCCGGCGTCAATATTCTGTCTTCAGGCGGCAGCGTCGTCAGCGGTCGCGAGCGCATTACGCTGGAACCGTCCGGTAACTTCGAATCGGTCGAAGACCTGGCCAAGACCACACTGTTGTTACCTGGCGGTGGTGTGACGTATTTAGGCGATATCGCCAGCGTGGTTCGCGGCTATAAAGACCCGCCCAGGTCTCTGGCGCGCTCGGACGGCACCTCCGCACTGGCGATCGCCGTGTCTATGCGTGAGGGCGGCGACATTCTCAAGCTCGGCGGGATTCTAAACGCGCAAGTGCCCGAGTTGGAGTCGCGCTACCCCTGGGGCATCAAGCTGGAGCGTATCTGGTTCCAGGCCGAATTGGTCGAGTTGAGCATCGCCAGCTTTGTTTCTACCCTGCTGCAGGCAGTTGCCATCGTGGTCGTGGTGATGGTTGGGTTCTTGGGCCTGCGCACCGGCTTGGTAGTCGCGGCGCTGATACCGACCGCGATCATCATCAGTTTCTTCGTGATGCAACAGTTTGCAATCGACATCAATCAGATCTCTTTGGCTGCCCTGATTATCGCGCTAGGTTTGCTGGTCGATAACGCTATCGTGATGGTGGAATCGGTGTTGGTGAAGCGCGAGCACGGCGTATCGGCTTTCGATGCTGCGGTGCAATCGGGGCAAGAACTAAAGACCCCGCTGCTGATCTCATCGCTCACCACTGGCGCAGCTTTCCTTCCGATCGCGATGGCGGAATCGGCAGTGGGCGAGTACACCTCCGACATTTTTTATGTGGTCACCATCACTTTGCTAGTGTCTTGGGTCGTGTCGATGACCCTGATCCCGCTGCTCACCACCGTGGCCATACGGATTAAGGTCACGGTGACTGAGGGGGAAGACTTTGGTGCCGCCGGTTATCGCTACTACCGACGTTTTCTGCTGATCGCGCTGCGCAACCGATTCGTATTCGGTGCCGGGGTGGTTTTCGCTTTTTTCCTGGCGATTCAGGGGCTGAGCCTAGTGCCGCAGGTCTTCATTGAGCCCTCGGAGGACCCTGTATTCACCGGCAACTACGAACTGCCTCTGGGCACGTCGATCGAAACCAGTGAAGCGGTGATGGCCGACATAGACGCGTTCGTCGCGCGTACTTTTGTGGACGTCGAAGAGCCCAAACTCAAAAACTGGCTGACCTACGTTGGCACCGGCGGCCCGCGCTTTTACCTGAGCATGAACCCGCCCAATCAAAACCCGGCCAATTCCTTTATGGTCGGCAGCGCCACCGAAGGTCGCTACGTGGAAGAGGTGATTGCCGGGATCAATGACTATGTGCGGCACGCCCACCCCGATCTGTCAGTGAAACTGTCTAGACTGGAGAATGGCCCGCCGGTTGGCTATCCAATAACTGTGCGCCTTTCCGGTGATTCTGCCGATCAGCTGTTCCGCATGGCCGATGAAGCGACCGGTTGGCTTTACCAGCAGATGGCGGTGTCATCGGTGACCAACAGCTGGGGGCTGAAAACCAAGAAGCTGATCGTTGACGTCGATCAGGACCGCGCTAGGCGCTCAGGCGTCACTTCCGAAGAAGTCGCCTATTCGCTGAACGCTTCGCTGTCTGGAATCGACATGACCCAGTACCGAGAGGGCGATCAGCTGATCCCGGTGACCTTGCGTACCGTCGCCAGCGACCGCCAGGACATCGGCAAGCTGGAAGGCTTGAGCGTCTACTCGCAGTCCACCGGCAGCTCGGTCCCGCTGGAACAGGTGGCCGATATACGGCTGGCCTTTGAAACCGGGATCATCGAGCGGCGCGATCGCGAGCGCACGTTGTCGCTGAAGGTGCAGCTCATGGAGGGCCAGACTGCCACCGAGGTTATTCGGCAGCTGCGACCCTGGCTGGCTCAGCAATCGGCACAGTGGCCGTCCGGATACCAGTTCGAACTGGGTGGTGAAGCCGAGGAGTCGGGCGATGCCAACGCGTCTATTGCAGCGAAGCTGCCGCTGGGCTTGATGATTATCGTGCTGCTGCTGGTGTTTCAGTTCAACTCGGTACGCAAACCGCTGATCATTTTGGCCACTATTCCGCTAGGGATGATCGGCGTCACGATTGGCCTCATCGTTGCCCAGTCTTCATTCGGTTTCTTCACCATTCTCGGCATCATTTCGCTATCGGGCATCATCATTAACAACGCCATAGTGCTGATCGACCGGATCAGCATCGAGAAAGATGAGCTGGGCAAAGAGCACCATCAGGCCGTGATCGACGCCTGCATCCAGAGGTTGCGCCCGATCATGCTCACTACCGCGACGACCGTGCTCGGCTTGATGCCGCTATGGTGGGGCGGGACCGCGATGTTCAAACCGATGGCGATCTCGATCATGTTCGGTCTGATTTTCGCCACACTGTTGACCCTGCTGGTTGTTCCGGTGCTGTATTCGGCGCTGTTCCGGCTGCGCTTCACCGACGTGAAGTTGAGCGCCTGAGCGCGCTGCTGGGGCTGGGAGGACCTAACCCGAACGTTTCATAAACTTCACGCGCCCTCGCTAGGCCCTTGATCGCCCAGCGACTTTTCCTCAGTCGGGTGTATGAACCACTACACCGC
>QIMA01000246.1 GCA_003233535.1 Rhodanobacteraceae bacterium | reverse complement strand
CGTAGAAAACCACCTTGTCGGCCGGACACTGGCCCTGAACAAACACACCGGTATCAGGAACAAAAGGGAAGGGGTC
The DNA here is from genome assembly GCA_003233535.1 of Rhodanobacteraceae bacterium. Lineage (GTDB taxonomy): Bacteria > Pseudomonadota > Gammaproteobacteria > Xanthomonadales > SZUA-5 > SZUA-5. The sequence continues at coordinate 2,966 of QIMA01000246.1, read as the reverse complement.
GTCACAGAGCATAGTTCCGGGAAGCGGCTGAGAAGAAACGGCTGCGCTGACTCTGACTTCACGGTTCGCGAGCGGAATCTCGTTAGCGTCAACAACCTTGAAGTGGTATGTCTCGTAGCCGACGCCTGCCCACATCAAAGCAATGTCTGGCTCCACCAGCCTAGGCGCCATTCCCCGCACCTCAATGGCAGCCGGCGGCCCAGGCAGCCCATATGCCCGATAAACCTCGCCGGGTGATATTGACCCGCCACTAACTCGCGAGGCGACCGAAATACGCACATGATGGGTCTGCATTTCCTGCGGGTGTTCCGCACCCTCCAGCGTGATGTACGACTTGAACTGCGCGCTCATCCCGGTACGCAATCTGGGTTGCGCCAGCCCGCGATTGTCGGTGGGGATGGTGATGGTGGTTCCGGTCGAGTCACCGGCGCTCAGTTCACCCGCCGCCAATGCCAATTCGAAGGTAACGGTCGCACCCACGACCGGGCGGCCAGAACCATCCTCAACGCGAACAGTCAACGGCTTGTCGAGAAATTCACCGACAACCGCCATCTGATCTTGCGCCTCGGCATCGAGCTTCACGAAAAGCGCCGACAACGGATCCAGATTTGGCGTTGGCGCATAGGGGTCGCGCAGCAGCCGCGCTAAATCTTCGACGTACCACTCATCCGGCGGCAGGACGGTGATACCGCCGGCTAAACCACCGCTCAGGAAGTAGCCGGATGAGCCCTGATCGTCGCTGACTAGCCAGGCGCTGCCGGTCCAGGCACCAACGCTTAGCGCTGATTCGGGCAGGCGCACGCGATAGCCGGCGAGCAGCCAGTCGATGACCGCCGCCTTGACGGGATCGGCGTGATTTAACGGACCCACGCTTGCCGCAGCGGATGCGCCTTGCAGATCTAACAGCGCAATCCCTGCGACCGCAGCTTCGGCCAAGAGCCGATCACCGGAGACTGCCGGCACTGCCCACTGCTGATCGAAGACCTGCCGCTCCAGGACTGCGCCCTGTAGGGCGGTCAACTGCAGCCATTGCTGCTCAGCGCTGGGCTGGTTGCTGGGGCTGATTGCCTCGGTCGCGCGCAACGCGGCGTCCAGCCCGATCGCGTCCAGGTCGATACGCAGGGGGACGCCTTCTACGCGCTCTACCGCCAGCTGGCTAAGTACGATGGCGATCGATGGCAATGGCTGCAGCGTGCGCACGCCGATCAGATCGGCCAGCACGTCGGCGTCACGATTCCAGTTTTCGCTATAGCGACGCGCTAGATTACTCAGCACGCGCGCCGCAGGGCCCTCGCCCTCCAACTCGGCGTCTGCGGTTTCTGCTTCGGGCATCAAACCGCTTTGGCCCATGACGATGGCCGCATAGGCGCCGGAGAGCAGGCTTTGCGCCACCTGTGTGCTCTGGCCGGCGACACTGAGTTCCACTTCCAGGCGCACCGCTTGACCGAGCGGCATGGCGTTACCGACGGCGACCCCTTGGCCATTTACGGACAGCTTTGGCCGGACCTGAATCAGGTATGCCGGCACTTGGCTCAGGCCACCGAACTCGTTGATCAGATTTTGGTCGGACCAGCTCGCCGGCTGGAAAGACAGGGTTAGTCGACTGCTCAGTGCTTCGGCTAGGCTGAGCGAGTGGCTCAGATTCGCGCCGCTGCCGTCGGCTACGCGCAGGCTCACGCTACTGCGCAGCGCCTCGGGTAGGCTGGCCGATTCGCTAAACACGCCGAGCACTTTGAAGGCGGTGCTGGCCGGCAGTAGTTCTAGCGTTTGCGCCTGTAGCTGACGGACTGCCAACTGCTGCTCGAAGGTCTGCGTGGAGCCGCTGCTGCCCAGGTGCTGCTCGACGAGGGCGCGCAAACGGGTCAGCGGATCTTCGGGGATAATCTGGGTTAGGTAGTCGCTGACGAACGCGTCGACATCAATCGCTGCGTCGGCCAGCACACCGCTGGCTGGAACGTTGCCATAGGACTTGATCGCCGTATCCAGCGACAAACACTGCCGATCGGTTAAGAAAGCGGCTGAGCCGCGATAGCGTGACCACGGAATATGCGCTACCACCCAGGTGTAGTCCATTTCCAGGGCCACAACGACGCCGCCGGCCAATACCGGACGATGCGCACGCAGCGCTCGATTCATTGCGCGCTGTACCTGTGCGCTGCCTTGCAATCCTAGGCTCTGCTCAAGCATTGCCAGCGGCACTTCGACCACGCCATGGATGTATTGAGCATTGACGCTGGCGGCGCGCAGCAGCGCTAGCAGCAGACTGGATTGGTCGACGTCATTGCCGCGACCGCTGCGCAGCGTGCCCAGGGCACCGCGCTGGCTGCCGGCGTACCACTGCGTGTCGATTTGGGTACGCACGAAGTCGTAGATACGGGTGTATTCGAACTCCAGCTCGCCGGCCTTGGCCAGAATCTCGGCGTGCAGCGGCGCTTCGGGTGCTGCGTGTATGCCTTCGGTGGCACTGATCGAACAGCCGGTGACGGACTCGTAAGATGGCCGCGCCGCGGGCGTCTCGGGTAGTACCGGGGCGCTGGCCTGTAGCCGGCGCACCGGCAGCGCTTGAAATCCCAATAGCGGCCGGTCCGGTAGCGCTTGGGCGAAACGTGTGCCCAGGTGTCGGCGAAACTCGGCCGTGTCCGATGGCTCTGCGCCCTTCGGCCAGCTCTCGATGAGCAGTTCACCGGCCAAACGTAACTGCTGCCAGCCGGCGTCGGTCTGCGCCCGCGCTGTAAGCACGCGCTGCTTGGCTTCGGGGCGATTGGCCACGCGTGCCTCGACACTGTCAAAGCGGGCCCAGCGCAAGAGCTGTTCGGCCTCGAGCTGCTCCCAGGCGAGGACGAAACCGGCTCGGTTGCCGGAGTCCAGTGCCGCAAGCAGGCGTTCGAGCGCCGTTGGAACAGCGCTGGGTTTGCTTTGCTTTGCGCCAGCGCGGGGAGTCGCGCTGAGTTCGGCTGGGCGCGGAA
>QIMA01000047.1 GCA_003233535.1 Rhodanobacteraceae bacterium | reverse complement strand
TGAACCACTACACCGCTCCTTCGAAAAAACCACTGGGCAATCAATGTCCTGCGCGATCATCGCGCGAGTTCATGAAATATCCGGGCTAGTTTGGGTGCGTCGGATAAACAAGCGTGGGAAAGTATCGCGACCGGCGCTGGAATGGAATACCTAAAGAAATGTATATGGCACTATGTTTTGAAGGTCGAAATCGACGAAGTTGGGCCAAGACTACTCACTGCACACCACTCGGCTGCAGAGCGAAACTTCCGGCGATGTCGGTTGTCACTCCAATCCCTAGCGGTGACCGCGCGAGCCCGCTAACCTTGCCGCCCACTTAGTCAATCGGAGCGCCCGCGGCGCCCCTGAATCGTCCTCCCCGGAGTTTGCATGTCCAACGACCCGATCAGCGCTGAGCTCAAACAGCGCATCCTCGACAAGACTTGGTTCTACCGCTTTGATCTGCCTGACGGCACGCAAACTCAGCGCTACGAGGACGGTGCACTCGACCCAATTCACGATACGCGGCTGCGCATGCTCGACGACGCCCTGAAGGCCTGCTGGCCGGATGGAGTGGCCGGCAAATCCGCATTGGACATCGCCTGTCACCAGGGCTTTTTCTCCGTTGAGTTGGCCAAGCGAGGCTTTGCGCAGATCACCGCCGTGGACGCCCGCGCCGACCACGTCGAGGACGTCAAGCTGATTACGCAGGGGATCGGCGAAGAGCGGATCCAGGCGCAGCAGTGCGACGTGCATGCGCTGAGCAGTGATGCCGTCGGCGGTCCCTTTGATCTGGTGCTGTGCTTTGGACTGCTCTATCACCTGGAAAACCCGATCGGTGCGCTGCGCAAGGCGCGTGAGATGTGTAGTGGCCTGTGCGTGGTCGAAACGCAGGTCGTGCCGAACATGTCCGGCAACGTCGATTGGGGCAGCTATCGCTACGTCAAACCGCTGATGGGCACCTTCGGCATCATCGATGAGACCTACGAAACCCACGGCATGGAGGCCAGCGTGACCGGCATTTGCCTAGCCCCGAGCACCGCAGGGCTGATGTGGATCATGGAAAAAGTCGGCTTCCGCGACGTGCAGCTACTGGAGTGCCCGGAAGACGGCTACGAACAGCTGCGCTTCGGCAAGCGGGTAATGGTTAGCGGGCGGGTGTAGGGGCGCAACTGAGTCCGGTGAACTGCGGAAGAAGCGTGATGGGCCGCAAGGAGTTTTTGAGTTGGAAGTGACGGTTGATGTACGGCGCTCTGACCTGCTCAGGCTGAATCTGTGCCTTTTTCCACGTTTGCGCGGCAACTACGTGTTTGCGGCAGTGGTGGCTGCTTTTTGGCGCGAGGCCAACGGGCATTGGCGTTGCGCGAACGCTAGCACTAATTGATCATCGCCGATCCCTACGCAGCAGCTAACGCGGCCTGCAGCGGTCGACGCAAGCAACCGTACGCGACCAGTTCCCAGTACAGTGACTGATCGACATTAGCCCAAGGACTAGCCATGGAATCCTTCGTAACCTACAAGCTCGATAACGGCATTGCCGCCATCACCATGGACGATGGCAAGGCCAACGCCATCGGTCTACGCATGCTCGAAGAGCTCAATACGGCGCTGGATCAAGCCGAGGCCGACAAAGCCGTGGTGGTGATCGCCGGCCGCCCGGGCATGTTCTCCGCCGGTTTCGATCTGAAAGTATTCAAGGGCGATCCGGCCGATCAGATGCGCATGCTCACCGGCGGCGCTCGCTTGAGTCAGCGCCTACTGGACTTCCCTTACCCGGTGATCGCAGCCTGCACCGGCCACGCCATTGCGATGGGCTCGTTCCTGCTAATGAGCTGCGATTTGCGCATCGGCGTAAGCGCAGGCGCGCGTTTTCACGTCAATGAGGTGATTATCGGTATGACGGTGCCGCACTTCGCACTGGAAGTCTGCAAGCAGCGCCTCAGCCCGGCCTATCTACACGAGGCCACGGTCACCGCCCAACCTTATGCACCTGTCGACGCACTCACCGCCGGGTTCGTCGACGCCATCGTTCCCGCCGAGGAACTCGCAGCTAGCGTTCAAGAACAGGCCGAACGGATCAAGGCGCTGGTTCCGCGCTCTTTTGCGGCAACCAAGCGACGCCTGCGCAAATCGACCATGGACGCGATTGCGGTGGCGATTGAAGCCGATATCGAGGACTGGGCGTCGCTCGGCAAGGCGCAGAGCTAAGCGGACGCATCTGGATCAAACGAGGCCACCTCAGTGGCCTCGCAGCATCAGGCTAGGGTGCTGCCGACTCTAGCCGCTTTGCCAGATAGGCCTTGGCGAAGCGCCATTGGCGACCAACGGTGGCAGTGGACGAGCCCATAACGCGGGCAATCTCATCAGTCTTCAGGCCTGAAAAGAACTTCAATTCGACGACCTGGGCTAGCGACGCATCATCGGCTTCCAACGCAACTAGCGCCTCATCGACCAGCAGCCAATCCACCGAATCATCGAGTACCGGGTGGTCGGCATCGGTCAACTCGTCGAGCGCGACAAAGGGCATTGTACCACCGCGTTTTTGACTACTGCGCTTGCGCATATAGTCCACCACCACGCGCCGTACTAGGGTTGCTGCAACCGCATAAAAGTGGTCGCGATTTTCCCAGCATACGCGTTGATCGCTGAGCTTTAGGAAGGCTTCATGAGCTAACTCGGTGGGCCGCAGCGTGAAGTGATCCGAGTCGCCCCCGAGTTGCTTCTGTGCCATCGCCCGCAGCGCCGGATAAACCGCCTCAAGCAGTGTTTCGCGCGCGCCATGATCACCGTCGCGCCAACGCGAAAGCAAACTGGTGACCTGTACTGTCGCTTGCAACAAGAAGACGTCCCCCTGATCTGCCATAGTTTCGTGCACCGCACTCACGCCGAAGCAGTAGCCACCGAGATTTCGCATTACTCGAGTCCGGCAAGCCTAGCAAAGCGGCGCGTCAGGAGGGTTAACATTACTAGCCCGGAATTTCATGAACTCGCGCGATGATCGCGCAGGACATTGGTAGGCCAGTGATTTTTCCGCAGGAGCGGTGTAGTGGTTCATACACCCGACTGAG
>QIMA01000059.1 GCA_003233535.1 Rhodanobacteraceae bacterium | reverse complement strand
GACTGCCTCATTGCGCAGCCGTATACGCGCGCCAGCCAGTCCGGGGACCGGATTCCCGCTGCTGTCGAGCGTCGCGGTGTAAATGTCGGCGACGTGAAACAGGACGCCGCCTACGCCGGATTGAGTCACCGTCACGGCAATCTCATAGGCTCGCTCTTGGAGGTTGTCGCCGATCACCGTCAGCGCGTAACGATAGATGCCGTCGCTAATTTCGGCGGGTGGCTGTATCACGATCGGTACTTGGACGACGTCGCCGATGGCCATGTCGCCAAGCTGGCTGCCGCTGGCGAGTTGGATCCAGTTTGGCGCGGGATCGCCCTGGAGGTCTTTAAGCGCGAGTCGGAGGTTGCTCAGAGCAACAAAGCCGCTGTTCTCTAAGGTGAATTGCTCTGACGCAGATTGCCCACGCGCCATTCCCGTACTCAACACTGACGGCGTGGCGCGCAGTCGCGGGTTTGCGGTTGAGAACTCATAGTTCACTGGGATCAGCGCCAACGCAGCGAGGCCGCTTTCGGCCGAGACTACGCGCAACATCAGCGTGCCTGACTCCGGCACAGAGTTGTCCGCGGCGAGGCTAAACTCAACGAGTCCGGCTTGATTGGGTGCCAGCGTACTCAAGGTGGTTAGCGAGGTGAAACTCATTCCCGCCGGCACCACGCCGCCAACTTGATCTGCCGGATCCAGCGCCAGGCGCACCTGCGTCAGTGTCGTTGCCGACCCCGCGGTCAGGTTGAGGCCATAGCTTAGGGTTTGCCCGTATGCTGTCCGCCAGGCGATATTGGAGGGCGAAACGGCCACTTTTTGAATAACGAACTGGCCCTGTTCCGGGCGATCTAGTCGGTCTGGATGAATGAGTGATACCTGATATCGACCGGATTCGCTCAATTGCGGTGTGTAGGCGTGAGTTACCGAGCCGTCGCTGCCCGAAACCAAATCAATTTTCCGCTCAAATCCGTTGACCCGCAGGACTAGGCGCAACGGCACGTTGGCGATTGGCGCGCCACTGGCCCGGTCCAAGGCGCGACCGGTCAACGTGATCGGTTGATCGCCATAGCTGTTAGCCGGGGTTACCGAAACCAGCTCTGCGTAATACGAGGTGTCGACCAGACTGGCTTCACGTCGGCTACGCAATCCGGGCATCACCAGCGCATTGGCCGTTCCGTAGCTATTTCGCAGGCTGTCCAGCTCGAATTCAATGATCACGCGATCGGGCGCGGTGACCGGCACTGTGAGCGTTTGCACGCTGGACACAAAGCGCGCCCCTGGGGGAATTCGGGCGATGCTGAACCCATTGGGCAGGGTAACAACGTCACTGCCGACGAACTGCACGAAGGGTTCCAGAGACAGCACGTTGTCCTCGCCATCAATCAGCTTGAATCGCGCATCAGGACTGGGCTCAGCGCCCGTTGCTGCGGCGGTTATCCACTCAATATCCGAATCTCCTGGGTTCTCAATTTCCACCTGAACTGTGCCAGCACCGCCACGAGTGAAGCTCTCGACGACCAGATTGGCAATCACGCCGCCATTCTCAACGCTCAACTGAGCGGTTGCGGCAAGGGTGACCGTCTCCCCGTTGTTCGGTGCATAACCAAGGACACTGCGGTAGGCAACTTGTGCGTCTAGATTTGAATAGCCTGGAATAACGACTCGGACGACCGTTGAATCGTGCGCCGGCACCGCAAAGGTGGCGGCGCGATGGGTCTGACCTGCCAATTCAATGCTCAGCTCCAGATAGTCGAGCTCGCTAGCACCATCGTTGTAGACCACAAAGTCCACACCGTTCATCAATCCCCGCTTAAGCACCTCGCCAGCAGCCGCCTCGACCCGAATGGAGGGCAAAAGCAACTGGCGCGGCAAGGACTCGGCGCCGGCATCGTCAATCGCGATCACCTGGTAGCGCTTCTCTACGCTGGTGGCCGTCTGATCGACGTAGCTTGTGGTGGGTCCGTTGATATAGGGTTCAGGTCGATCCTTGACAGTGCAATCAACCACCCGTCAGCTGCAAGAATACAAAGATAGACCCCATTGATTGGACCCCATTGATTGTGACCCCATTGATTGCATCCGGCATCGGCTGGACGGGCGGCTGTGGGAGAGGGCCCAAAATCCCCTTAGAAAACAGCGGTTCCGGTCGGGATTTCAGCGGTATCCATCGGAAAGATCGAACGCTCCCGACAGCGAGCCACGAAAACCGACCTCCTTTCTTATTCTTTTCCAAAATCCGCCTGTCTAGATTAGCACTTGGATACACCCGTGCCAGCAGGCTCGCACTGAGATAGTCCGCCAACCTCGCTCCATGGCTCAAACTGGACTTGACCCTGGCCATGACCGTCTCCAAAAAGGCGATGGCTCAATTGTGCCAGAAAAAGCTTAAGCGAACGGTATTGAGACCTGACCCCACTGGTTTCGGAACTGGGCGAGATCTTCGCGGTCTCCGTTCACAGCTTTGCGGTGATGAGCAATCACCTGCATCTGGTGCTGACCGTCGATCCCGAGCTGGTGGACAACTGGGACAGCTGGGAAGTCGCTAAGCGCGGCGTCGCGTTGTACTGGCGGGCTCACGAAAACGATGAGCATCGACTAGCCCGAGCCCTAAATTGGCGCGACAACCCCAAGCAAATCGCCAAGCTGCGCCAGCGACTCGGTTCATTGAGCGAGTACATGAAGGCACTCAACGAACCCATCGCCAAAGCGGCGAACAAGGAATCGGGCAGAAAGGGTAACTTTTGGGACGACCGCTACGGCTGCGTCGCCCTGCTCGATGACGGGGCACTACTGACAGCCATGGTCTACGTCGACCTCAATCCCATCCGTGCCGGCATGGCTACCGACCTGCTCAGCAGCGACCACACTTCGGCCCAGCTGCGCCTGCGGCGCATCAAAGCCGACCGCCAAACCGTCACCGATCCGCTGTTACCAGTCGCCGGTCCCGCTTACCGCCAACGCGTGGACCTCACTCAGGCCGGCTACCTCGAACTGGTCGACAGCAGCGGCCGCCAGCTCCACCCCGGCAAACGCGGCCGAATCCGGGTATCGGCACCGGCGGTTCTG
>QIMA01000410.1 GCA_003233535.1 Rhodanobacteraceae bacterium | reverse complement strand
GTAGTGGTTCATACACCCGACTGAGAAAAAGTCGCTGGGCGATCAAGGGCCTAGCGAGGGCGCGTGAAGTTTATGAAATATCCGGGTTAGTTCGTCCTCAGGCGATTCGGGCGAAGCGATCTGGGACTTGGGCCCGCCCCATCAGCGCCTGGCGATGCGGCACGACTTTTGCATGCACAAGCCTGTGGCCGCTGCCGATGCGGCTAGTACTGGAGTTCACCGATGCTGGATCAATTTCTCAACGACCTGCGCTATTGCCTGAGATCACTGCTCAAGAAGCCGTCGTTGGTGATCATTGTGGTCATTACTCTAGCCTTGGGCGTCGGTGCTAACACCGCAGTCTACTCGGCATTTCATCACGTCGTTGCGCGATCTTTGCAGGTACCTAATCCGCAGGAACTGGTGAATCTGAATACGCCGGGTCCCAAAGCCGGCAGGACCACGACGTCAATCACCGGTTCGCACGATGCGATCTTCAGTTACCCGATGTTCCGAGATCTGGTCGAGTCCGATCAGCAGGCCTTTGCCGGTATCGCCGGGCATCGCGATATGGCAATCAACATTGCTTACGAAGGCCAAACCCTCGCCGCCAGAGGCATGTTGGTCTCAAGCGACTATTTCACTACGCTCCAGGTGCAGCCCACTCTGGGCCGTTTGCTCGGCCCGCAGGATGACGCAGCAATCGGTGAACCCAAGGTCGCGGTGCTTTCGCATGCCTTTTGGAGCAACAATTTGGGCGCGGCCGATGACGCAGTCGGGCGTACTATTCGCGTCAATGGCGCCGCCCTCAAGGTGGTTGGCGTTGCGCCCCCAGGCTTCCAGGGCACTACCATTGGCCTGCGTCCGCAGGTCTACGTGCCGCTAACCCTGTATTGGGCTCTCACCGGCGCCACTGCCAATCACGATGACCGGCGCAGCTATTGGGTATACGCGTTTGCTAGGCTCGGCAGCGGGGTATCCATCGAGCGTGCCGATGACGAAATCAATCGTATCTACGGTCGGCTGATCAACGACGTGGAAGCGCCGCTGCAGATCGGCATGGATGACGGCACTCTGGCGCAGTTCAAAGCCAAGCGGATCGCGCTGGAAGCCGGCGATGGCGGTCAAAGCCAAGTTTCGGAAGTTGCCAGTCAGCCGATGGTCTTGCTGATGGCCGTTTCCGCTTTAGTGCTGCTGGTTGCCTGCTTGAATACTGCCAACCTGCTCCTGGCACGCGCTACCGCGCGCGCCGGCGAAATGGCCGTGCGTTCTTCTCTTGGTGCTAACCGCGGCCAGATTGTTCGCCAGCAGCTTACTGAATCGCTGGTCTTGGCCATACTAGGCGGCTTGGCCAGCATTCCGGTAGCCATATTTGCAACTCGCTCTTTGATCACCACTATGCCGAGCATGGTCGCGCCCATCCTCAGCGAGGCCGGGCTGGACACGCAGACGCTGATTTACGCCTTCTTGGTGTCGCTAACAACGGTAGTCGCTTTCGGCTTGGTCCCGGCCCTACATGCCGCGCGCACCTCGCCACTGCTAGCACTGAAGGGCGCCAGTGGTCAGACCACCGGCAACCGCACAGCTTCGCGCTTCCGGCATACGTTGGCGACCGCTCAAATTGCCCTTTCGATGGTCTCGTTGGTCGTCGCCGGGCTGTTTATTCAAAGCCTCAACAATCTCGATAAGGTCGACCTGGGCATGCGCGTCGACGGAATCACCGCATTCCGTGTGTCCCCGGCGCGCAACGGCTATGACAGCGAGCGCAATGCGCAGATCTTTGCCGAAATTGAGAGCGAGCTAACCGCCCTGCCCGGAGTAACCAGCGTGACTTCGTCAAGCGTTTCGCTGCTGTCCGGCAGCGACCACGGCATCACCCTATCCGTAGAAGGCCAAGAATCTTCGCCGGGTCGAGAAATTTCATCGTTCTACAACCAGATCGGGACCAGCTACTTCGACACGCTCGGCGTACCGGTGTTGGCTGGACGCGAATTTGAGCTAGCCGATGGTGTCGCTAGCGCGAAAGTAGCGATCGTCAATCGCAGCTTTGCTGAACGCTACGGTTGGGGCGCCGACGCGGTGGGCAAACGCCTGGCTCAAGGTACCCAGGCCGAACTCGATATCGAGATAGTCGGGCTGGTGGAGGACTCTCGATACAATCAGGTCAAGGGCGATTCGCCGGCCCAGGTGTTTCTACCGCGTCGTCAAAACAGCGATATCGGCAGTACCTACTTTTACGTGCTGAGCACCGTTCCTTTCGCGCAGTTGGTACCCGGCATCACGGGCGTGGTTACACGAGTCGATCCCACCCTCCCAGTTGAGCGCCTGCGCACGATGCCCCAGCAGGTAGACGAGCTGCTCGCGGTCGATCGCGTGGTCGGATTGCTGTGTGCGGCCTTCGCCATCGTCGCCACGCTGTTGGCAGCCGGCGGCGTTTACGGTTCGCTGTCGTATTCGCTCAGCCAGCGCCGCCGCGAGATCGGGCTGCGCTTGGCACTCGGCGCCGAGCCCGCGCGCGTTCAGGCCGATGCGCTGAAGCTGGCCGCACGCATGTTCGTGATTGGCGGCGGCATTGGTTTAGTCGTGGCGGTCGTTGTCGGGCGAGCCGCCAGCGCCCTGCTATTTGGCCTGGAAGGGCATGACCCAGTGGTTCTGGGCAGCGCAGTCACCCTGCTGGGAATAGTTGCTCTGTTCGCCGCGGTCTGGCCCGCCCGTCGCGCGGCGAAACTGGATCCGGTAACGGCGCTGCGCTGGAATTAGCCGAGTCGTCAACGCCAAATCATGTGATCCAGCAACTCGCGCGACACTCCCCCCTGTGTCAGGCTACTTGTCGCCTCTGTTCCGACGAAAGGGGGCTGTGGCCTTCCTTCTCAGCCTTCCGCCCGCTTCGCCACCCGCACGCTAAGCTCCATCAACTGCTTCTCCGGCACCTCACTCGGTGCACTGGTCAGCAGACACTGCGCGCTGGCGGTCTTGGGAAAGGGAATCACGTCGCGGATCGAATCGCAGCCAGCCATCAGCGCGGCAATACGGTCGATACCGAAGGCGATACCGCCGTGCGGCGGAGCGCCGTAGCGCAGC
>QIMA01000384.1 GCA_003233535.1 Rhodanobacteraceae bacterium | reverse complement strand
GGGCTGCCTGTCGGCGTCGAGACGACCGGTGCTCCTCCGGGGCCCAACGGTGAGGAGCAGCATGGGATATTTGAGATCGCCAATGTATCGGGAATTCAGATGAAGGTTCCCCAGCTCAGAACGCTCCGGAGAAAGGTTGGATTCAACACACTAGTGTCGCCAAATCTCGCCGGCTTCGGATATCTGCATGATGGCAGCGTCGACTCCCTCGAGCGCTTTGTATCGCAGCCGATCTTTAATTTGTCGTCCGACCAGAACGTGGCGGACCTCGTCGCCTTCCTGTTGTCCTTTGCCGGTTCGGGCTTCGCGCCCCCGAATCTTGGTACGGAGTCTCAGGACGCGCACGCAGCGGTCGGTGCTCAAATTACCGTGGACGCGAGCAATCGCGATGATTCCGCGACCATTAACTTCTTAAATCAACTAGAGGCCATGGCTGATGCGGGTGCGATCGGTCTCGTGGCGAAAGGGCGGCAGGGTGCACTATCGCGCGGATATGAGTACACCGGAAGTGGCACATTTCAGACTGATCGTCAGGCCCAGACCGTGACCCTTGATCAACTGAGGATGGCAGCAGATACGGGTGCGCAGGTGACGTTCATGGCTGTTCCTGCCGGAAGCCAACACCGCATCGGGATCGATCGCGATCAGGACACCTTCCTGGATCGTGATGAGTTGGACGCTGGCAGCGATCCAGCAGATCCGGCCAGTGTTCCTGGCAATGCCGGCGAGGTGATTTTCGTCAGTGGTTTCGAGTAGCGGGGAAACCTTCGCTTGGAACGCAACGGTTGGGAGAGCCTGAGGCTGCGAGGGTCCCGTCTGCGTGTCCGTTGAGTCCTGACTATTTGCTAAAGTGCCTGTTTTTACAGGCACTTGAACTATACGGCGCAGCCTGCGCCGAGCATGCCGTATCAGGCGCTTCATCCGAGCGTTTCCGATGGGAGACTAGGCGCGAGTACCCGGCGTAGCACCGCTATGGCTGCGACGAGCAACGCCGTATCGAGGCTAAAGACACCGAAATATGAACGCATAGGGTCAAGCTTTGGCCCAGGCCCCCTATAATCGCGCCATTGACTAGGCAGGAGAACCCATGGACGCAGCGTTGCGCCAGCGCCTCATTGGAGCGGCTGTGCTGATATTGCTGGCCGTGGTATTCGTCCCGATGCTGTTGGACGGCCCACCCAGCCAGGGCGAAGCGCAGGAAGTCTCGCTGGATATACCGCCGCGGCCGCACGAAACACGGCGCTTGCCGGTTGATCCAGACCAAACGCCAACGACCGCACCGGCGACGATTGACCGATCGCAGCCCACCGCACCGCTGGCCGACATTCCTACACAGTCACCATCACCGTCGGCAGTGGGCTTGGTTCCGGTCGTCCCGCCGCCGACTCCAACTCCGGCGCCCAAACCAGACCGCCCGCCTGCCGCGGCGCCGGCTGCGCCTGTCGTTGCGGCGGTCGATGAGCCCGGAGGCCGGTATGTGGTTCGCTTCGGTAGTTTCGGCGATCGCAGTAATGCCGAACGCCTGGTTAATCGTTTGAACGCTGCCGGCATCGGCTCGGCGGTCGAGCCAGTCACGTCCGGCAGCCGCACGCTGCAGCGCGTCCGCAGTAAGGCTATGGCCGATCGCACCGCGGCGGAGAAGGTTCGTCTGCAGGCCAGAAAGGCCTTGCCCGAAGTCTCCGCGCAGGTTGTGGAATTGGATCTGCCCACGCAGACCGCGTCCCGAGTCAGCAACCCGGTCGCTTCCGGTTGGGCGGTACAGGTTGGCGTGTTCAGCACGCAAGCCACCGCCGACAAGCTGGCTGGTGAACTCAAAGCGGCCGGTTTCGAGGGCTATGTTGAGCGTTTGCCTTCCAGCGGCAAAGTGCTCTATCGCGTCCGCGTAGGACCGCTAGCCCGCCGTTCCGAAGCCAATCGCGTGCTCGCTGAGATTAAGAGCAAGCGCAAGTTGGACGGCTTGGTCGTTAGCTACCCGTAGGCCCCAAGGCCTGCCGGGCACAGTGAATCGATCAAGCGCTTCACAAACGCACACACAGAGCCTCGCATAGTCGTGATGGATGGCGGATTCAATTGGGTCGATTGGATGGTGATGGCCGTAGTCGGCGTATCGGCCTTGGTCAGCCTGATGCGCGGTCTGGTGGTGGAGGTGTTTAGCCTGGCCATCGCAGTCTGTGCGGCGTTGATGTCCTTCTACTTCGCCCAGCCGCTAGCCGAAGCCATGCTCACCGGAATCGAGGTGCCGCCCCTGCGCTTGGCTGTAGCCGCCGTGTTGATCTACATCGTGACGTCTTTGCTTGGCGCCATCGGGCTTTATTTGATTCGCATGTTGATCAAGCACACCGGTTTGTCCGGCACCGATCGTTTGCTCGGGGTCATTTTCGGTGTCGCCCGTGGCCTGGTGGTGATCATTGCGCTGGTCTGGCTGGGCCAGCTGGCACGTCTCAACCAAAGCCCTTGGTGGCAGGCCTCGCAGCTGATGCCCACGATCGAACAGTCTGCTGAAAGTCTCTCGCTCTTCTTGCCGCAGTCGGTGCGTGAGATCACCGACCCCGCGGTGCTGCCGGCCGAATCAGAGCCCGCCACCGAACAGCCAACGGTCTAGTCCGATGTGTGGAATTATTGGGATTGTGGGTCGCGCAGCCGAGGTTTCCGGAGCGCTTTATGACGGTCTGACCGTGCTCCAGCATCGGGGACAAGATGCGGCAGGCATTGCCACCGAAGATAACCTCAAGCTGTGCCTGCACAAGGGCAACGGCTTGGTCCGAGACGTCTTCGACGTGCCGCATATGTCGCAACTGACCGGGACCCTGGGCATCGGCCACTGCCGTTACCCCACCGCAGGGTCCGACGGAGCTGCCGAAGCGCAGCCGTTCTACGTCAACTCACCGTTCGGTATCGCCTTGGCGCACAACGGCAACTTGATCAATGCGCCAGAACTCAAGCGCGAGTGCTTCTTGCAGGACCGTCGACACATCAACACGAGCTCCGATTCCGAGGTGCTGCTCAACTTGTTCGCGCATGAGCTACAGGAGCAAGAGCGTTTGCGTCTGCAGCCCGAGCACTTGTTCCAGGCAGTCGCCGGCGTACATCAGCGCTGCCAGGGCGGATACGCCGTCGTTGCGCTGGTGCTCGGTGTCGGCTTGGTCGCCTTCCGCGATCCTCACGGTATTCGCCCGCTGGTCCTTGGTGTGCGCCGCAGTGAGCAGGGCGAGGAATATGCGGTGGCGTCCGAGAGCGTTGCTTTGGACGTGTTGGGCTTCGAGCGACTTGGCGATGTTGCTCCCGGCGAAGCAGTGGTGTTGACCAAGCACGGCACCATGCACCGCCAACAGTGTGCGTCGCCGAAGACGCGTTCGCCCTGCATCTTCGAATTCGTCTACCTAGCCAGACCGGATTCGCTTATCGAGCAGGTTTCGGTGTATCAGGCGCGTCTGAATATGGGCGAGCGGTTGGCCGCCAAAATCCTTGCCCTGCGCCCAGATCACGACATCGACGTGGTCATCCCGATCCCCGATACCTCGCGCACCGCAGCCCTGCCCATGGCTCGAGCCCTCGGCGTTGAGTACCGCGAGGGTTTCGTCAAGAATCGCTACATCGGGCGCACCTTCATCATGCCCGGTCAGTCCGAACGGGCGAAGTCGGTGCGGCGCAAGCTCAACGCTATCAATATGGAATTCGAAGACAAAGTCGTGTTGCTAGTAGATGATTCCATCGTCCGCGGCACGACCTCCAAGCAAATCATTCAGATGGCCAGGGATGCCGGTGCGCGCAAAGTCTACTTCGCCTCCGCCGCTCCACCGGTGCGTTTTCCGAACGTTTACGGCATTGATATGCCGATCGCCAGCGAACTGGTTGCCTACGGCCGCAGCGGCGACGAAATCGAACAACTGCTGGGCGCAGACTGGCTCGTCTACCAGGATCTAGCAGATCTGGAAGCGGCGGTCCGCGATCTCAATGGCGATCTGCAGCAGTTCGACACCTCCTGTTTCTCCGGCGAATACGTTACCGGGTTGGCCAGCGGTTATCTGGAGCAGCTTGAGCTGTTGCGTTCCGACGATGCCAAGAGCCGCCGTCGCGAAAAGCACGCCGCTTGAATGACGCCGCGGCCATTGCTGCGCTAAGGCCAGCCTGCGGGTACACAGATACGCTCGTTGCTGGCCTCGCCAATGGGCGCGGTCTTGCCAATGGGCGCGAAGCGGATATCCACGAGGCCGCGCTTTCGGTTCTGATGTGCGCCGAACCGGGGCAGAAGATCGAACAGCTTCGGATTTTGCTTGAGCAGGTGCTTGTTAGTCGTTGGCAAGTCGATCACGAACGTACTATCGGTAATGAACCACAGATCCCAGGTCGACCCGAACGCCCCGAGCTGGTGCCGCCGCGCATGCTTAAACAGCGAAAACTCGGCAGCCCCTTAGGCCGCGCCGCGCTGCTCCACGCCGTCGCGCATATCGAGTTCAACGCGATCAATCTGGCGCTCGATGCAGTCCAACGCTTCCGCGGGATGCCCACCGAGTACTACGCCGATTGGTTGAGCGTGGCCGCCGACGAAGCCCGCCACTTTGAAATGATCCAAGAGCGGTTGCAGCAGCTCAGCTACAGCTACGGCGACTTTCCCGCCCACGACGGACTCTGGCGCACCGCGCAATCGACCGCCGACCACCCGCGTGCACGGATGGCACTGGTGCCGCGACTGCTTGAGGCGCGCGGGTTGGATGTAACGCCAGCAATGATCGAGCGACTAGTCACGGCCAAAGACCAAGCCAGCGCAGATTGCCTGCAGATCATTGTCAATGAAGAAGTGCGGCACGTCGCGCTGGGCAGCTACTGGTTCGCTTATCTCTGCGACGAGGTCGAGATAGAGCCAGTCGAAGAGTTTTTGGGTCTGCTTCAGCAAAGGGCACCCGGCGTGCTGCGTTTGCCATTTAACGAGGTTGCTAGACGCCTCGCAGGCTTCTCTGCAACCGAATTGCGAAAGCTCACTGAGCTGGCGACCAGCGAGAGCTATCGTGCTTAGGGGTGCAGCGCAAAGCTGCCAAAAACGAGTTGGCCTAGTAATCCCGTTGGCCGAGCTGGCAAACTGGCTCCCGCGAGGCTTGATCGGCTCGCGCCACGAGCTCAGATGCGCGTCGTCAATCGACGAGCACACCAGCCAGATTCAAAAAAAGCGGGAAAGTTCCGCAAAACACGAACCTGCAGGCTTTCTAGGCCCCACCTACTGTGTTACATTTCACCGAGTTTCCGCGCGCGGTTGTGCGACTGTGTGTAGGAACAGATTCGGGCGCAGACTAGTTAGACATTACCGAAAAGGTCATAACCTAATGAATAGTAAAAAGTTGTTGCTTGGAGCTGCGGTCAGCGCGGCATTGTTGTTAGCCGCGCCAATGGCATCTGCCTGCGCTTTGACCGCTTGGTCATCCACGAACGGCACGCCGATCGCGGGTGACCCTCAAGCTGATAGTGTCGCTCGCTACGCCGGAGAATGCGGCATGCAGGCTGATGCAATCGGCGATTTTGTTGGAGACCTCACGCCAGCGGGTGAGCTGACGTTCAACGCTCGTTTCTATTACTTCACCGGAGACCGTACTGGAGGAAATGCCGTTATCTA
>QIMA01000261.1 GCA_003233535.1 Rhodanobacteraceae bacterium | reverse complement strand
CCCACTGACGACGCGAAACGCGATCCCACAAGGCGTTGCGACGGCTACTAATCGTGCGCGGATGGCCCTCGCCGTAGTGGCGCTGCATGATCTGAGTGGCCTCCACAAATAGGTCTAAGGCACTGCTCCATCGAGGGCTGTGCCTGACCATCATTCCGCGGTTGTTGAGATTCCCAGCCAGCAACGGATGATCCGGCCCGACCGTTTGTGCATAGAGTTTAGCGGCCTGCTCCAACATCGCCTCAGCCTCGGTGTAGCGCAGCTGACTGAGCAACATGACGCCGACGTTATTGGCCGAGTCGGCGACGCTGCGACCGGCACCGGGATCCTTTTCGCGGATTGCCAGAGCACGGCGATGCTGCTGCTCAGCCTCGGCGTAACGCTGCATTCTCCAATACAGATTGCCCAGTGAATTGTGCAAAACCGCACGCATTTTGGGCTTGGCTGTGGCGTTCAGATCGATCTGCGCAATGGCTTCAAGCAACACCGATTGGGCGTCTTCATTCCTACCCAACTGCCGCAATATGGTGCCCAACTGCGAGCGGCTCTCGATCGCCAAATTGCTGGCCTGCGCATCGCCAGACCGGTAAATATCGACGGACTCCTGCGCCAGTTTCAGCGCTGCATCCAGTTGGCCTAACTTGGTGTATACCCGGCCCAACACGTACAGCAGGCGGGCGCGCACCAGCGGTTGGACAGTCAGTTCCGTGCTAAGTCGCGCACTGCCCTTATCAAGCAATGTTTGCAGGCTCGCTGCGCCTTCGCTGCGATCCGGGTCTGCCGCGTCAAACAGGCTTACTAAGAAATCCTGCACCTGTTCGGACTGCTGCAGCGCGATGAGCGCGCGCCTGGCCTCGGTGTCTGCGCGCTGAGCCTCCAACGCCCGAGCCACTATCCCGCCGGTGACCGCCAGCAGCAGCGCACTGCCGACCGCCACGGCGGCAAGATGACGGCGAATGAAGCGCGCCACCAAATAGGTGCTCTTGCCTCCTCGAGCGACCACCGGGCGACACGCCAAACTCGCCTCTATGTCCCTCCACAAGTCGGCCGACGAACCGTACCGTTGGGCCGGATCAGCGGCGATAGCTCTGAGCACGATCGCATCGAGGTCACCGCGTACGTTGCGGCGTAGGGCGGCTGGCGTCGTGCCACGCTGAGTCGCGATTATCTTCTGCTCACTATCACCAGCGGCACAGTAGCGATCGCTCGGTGCTGCGTATCGAGCCGGATCGGAACCAACCAAGAGTGCCTTCAAGGTGCCTTGCCGACTGGCCGGTAACACGCCGACGATTAGCTCGTACAACACCATGCCTAGCGAGTAGACATCGCTCCGTGTACCCATGCGTTGGCGACCACCGGCCGCAAGCGCTTCCGGGCTAACATACGTCGGTGAGCACAACACCAGCGGTCCCTCATCGCTGCGCGTAGTGTCCTCGGCGTCATCCAGCGCACGAGCAATGCCAAAGTCGATCACTTTCACCGTCGGCGTGCCGCCGGTTGCGGTGACCAACAGATTGCTGGGTTTGATATCGCAATGCAGGACACCGTTCTCGTGCGCATGGCGGATGCCCTCGCACGCGCCGCGAAACAATTCTAGACGCTGGCGCAGACCCAACTGTTGTTGGTTGCACCACTCGCCGATCTGCTGACCTTGAACCCACTCCATGACCAGACAGAGCATCTCGCCACGTATCGGGTCGACATAGTTCTGCACCTCATGCAGCGTGCAGATATTGGGGTGGCTGAGCCTGGCTAGCGCTTGGCTCTCTGCCGTCATTCGCTGTAGCGCATCGGTGTGCTGAAATGGTCTGAGTACTTTGAGAGCGACCTTTCGCTCCACGGGCTGCTCTTGTTGGGCCAGATAGACGGTGCCCATGCCGCCCTCACCCAGCACGCCAAGAATCTCGAACGGGCCCACCGCCTTCGGTCGCGTCAGCTGAACCCTCACCTCCGGCGACTTGACCAAGAACATATCGCCGTCGTCAATCTCAACGGCCAGCAGTTGCGTCACTTCGGCGTACAGTGCCGAATCAGCGGCGCAAGACTCGCGTACAAACGTGTCACGAACACTGCTGTGCAACGCCAGCGCCTGCCCCACAATGTCGCCGACTCGGTCTTCAACCGCCCAGCCTTCGGTGGCTGAATCCGCCGTCCTGCCGTGTTCACGGGTCATCCAGCCATGCTCCGCTTGAGCCGCATGCGCGCGATCTGCCAATCTCGATGGACAGTCATCCGCGATACGTTGAGCAACGCAGCAATTTCCTCGCCTTGCAGGCCGGCGAAGTAGCGCAATTCCACGATTTTGGCTTGCCGTGGATTCACCGACGCCAACTCGACCAAGGCGTGATCCAAGGCAAGCAGGTCCAACTGTTCTTCGAGCACGATCTCCATCGATGGCTGCATCGACGCGTCGTGCTCTTGATCAACGTTCGAGTCGCTCTGGCGTTTTTGTGCTTGTTTGTGCCGCGCGTGGTCGATTAAGATCCGGCGCATGGCGGTCGCCGCGCCGCTAAAGAAATGGCGCCGGTTCTCCCAAGAGACCTCACCGCCAAACAGTTTCAGATAGGCCTCGTGAACTACATCGGTCGTCGACAGAGTCAATCCAGTCGATTCACGCCCCACCAAGCTCATCGACATCTGATGCAGCTCCTGATAAACCGCTGCCAGTAGCGCCTCCCGAGAGCCATCGTCACCATCGCTTACGCGCTGCAATAGGCGGGTAAGCTCTCCGGGAATGGGATTCAAACTCATGACTGCTCGCGCACCTGTGTCAGCCTAAGCGGTGTATCAATATTCGTAATATCTTATTCGATTTACCCGTGGTGAACGAACTCCACTAACGTCCATGGGCGTTTGTGCTCCAGAACTCGGCGCTGCGCCGGTAAGGCTCGCGATTCAGGTGATTCCCGACGTTTTGCGTTTTGGAGGTCCAGTCCAGATGGTTCTCGATCGCCGTTGGCGGCTATACAACGTCAACAATCTGAAGCTGGCTCGGTACAAGGAGATATTTCCGGCGCCAGCTAACCCGGATATTTCATGAACTCGCGCGATGATCGCGCAGGACATTGATTG
>QIMA01000438.1 GCA_003233535.1 Rhodanobacteraceae bacterium | reverse complement strand
GGCTCGCGGTCCTCGTTTTCATTCGGTTCTGGAAACAGCGCTGGTCGCCCGAGGCCACAAACAAACAGCGCCTGCATTCCGCACGCGGGAACGTCTTCGCCAGAGGTTGGGTCCAGCTCAGGCTCGTGTCATTCCCTGGGTTTTCACCCTTTCCCGGCGCCGGTGCGTTGCCACTCCGTGGCCAAATTGCATAACATGGCGCTCAAGACGGACTACCGGGGAGTTCCTCGCGAAGACCGGAACGCCGCGGCGCGGCAGCCGCTTAGCTGGACGTTATACGCAAAAAAGGGACTACCACAGATGACTGATGATACAAAGTCGCTGGCTAAAAAACTTCAAGATAGAAATGCCACAACACCAAGTGAGCACATACTAAACGTAATGAAAGCAGGTCTAGCTACAGCTCCATTCTGCGGTGGCATCGCATCCCTGATGAGTGACTATATTCCTTCATCTAAACAAAATCGTCTGGAACAGTTTGCTGAGATTATCGCAGCAGATTTAGAAAAGCTAAAAGCCCTACGCGCCTATAATCCCTGAGACGGTGATGCTGTAAGTTATCCCTCATTTTAGGGCGGTTTTGTTTGGAGAACGATGTGCCGAAGCCGTTGCGGGTTAGCCCGCCAGATTCATCTACAACGATTGAAATCCAAGCACCGAGGACGCGAGGTCGCCGCAGTTTCAGCGCGGCGCAGAAGGAACGCATTGTGTCGGCAGCCGATGCCTGCGCTCATGGTGAGTTGGGACCGCTGCTGCGTCGAGAAGGTGTCTATAGTTCGCAGGTGACTGACTGGCGCCGACAACTGGCGCTGACAGGCAGTGCGGGACTGGCGCCTCGGCGACCGGGCCCTGCGCCGAAACTTGACGTTAAGGATCGCGAGATCCTGGCGTTGGAGCGCACGGTCAAGAAGCTGAAAAGAGAGCTCGGCGTTGCCAACAGTTTGGTCGAGCTCCAAAAAAAGTGCAGGCCTTGATCGCCGCGATGCGCTCGGACGAGCCGCCGTGCACGCCCTGATCAGGGCGTGCACGGCGGCTCGGGCCACCGCTTGCGCCACGCTGGGCGTATCGCGAGCAACCAGTTATCGGCATCAGCGGCCGAAGCCTGCCCTCAGCACGGTTCGTCGGGCTTCGCATCGGCGGCTAAGCCAGGCACAGCGTGCGCAGATCCTGGACACCCTGCATAGCCCACGGTTTTGTGATCAGACGCCAGCGCACACCTACCACACGTTGTTATCGCAGGGCGTGTTCCTAGGCTCCATCCGGACCATGCAGCGGCTTCTCAAGGGTGCCGGTGAGGCACGTGAACGGCGCCCGATACGGCCGCCGCAATCCCATGCCGTGCCGAGACTGCAGGCCAACGCGCCCAATCAAGTGTGGACCTGGGACATCACCAAGTTGGCCCTCACAAAGCGTGGTCGCTGGCTGTATCTGTATGTGCTGATCGACCTGTATAGCCGCTACGTGGTCGGCTGGATGATCGCCGGCACCGAAAATGGCGCGCTCGCCTGCCGCTTCGTCGGTACCTGCGCGGCCAATCACCAGATCGGCCCGAACCAGCTGACCGTGCACCAAGATCGCGGATCACCGATGACCGCGACGAGCTTTATCAATTTGCTGGCCGAACTGAAGATCGACGCCAGCCACTCCAGACCGCGGGTCAGCAACGACAACGCCTTCTCGGAAGCACACTTCAAAACGCTGAAGACGCAACCGGACTATCCCGCTCGCTTTGAGGACAGCAACCACGCGCGCCGTTGGTGTGGTGGCTTTTTTTAACTGGTACAACGACGAACATCAGCACAGTGGCCTTAACGGCTATATCCCCGCTGACGTCTACTACGGCCGCGCAGCGGCGATCACTGTGATCAAACAAACCGCACTCGACGAAGCCTACGCGCGCCACTCAGAGCGCTTCGTCAATGGCGCCCCAAACGCTAAGTCACCACCCGAAACCGTCTACATCAACCAGCTCCCGGCGACAGTCCTGGAGCTCCCTGCCAAATCGCAACACCAGGAGATCGACCCCAACGCACCCACTGAAAACGAAAGCCAACTATCCAACTGACTGTCTCAAAGCTGTTGACGCGTTCCGAAGCGCAGATTAATGAACAGAACATATTAACGGCGGTTTCAAGAATCAAGTGCACCACGTTTAGAAAACGCGGCCATCTCCTCGGCCATCGCTTCGTCGGGTGTTTTCCAACCCAGAGTTTTTCGCGGTCGCCCGTTCAGTAGCCGGGCAAGGTCGTTGAGGTAGGTCTGAGTGATCTGCGACAGCTCGGCACCCTTGGGTAAAAACTCGCGCAGCAGCCCATTGGTGTTTTCGTTGCTGCCTCGCTGCCAGGGGGCGTAGGGGTCAGCGAACCATATGTCGAGTTTCAGCCGTCTGGCGAGTTCTGCATGACAAGCCATTTCACTGCCGCGGTCGTAGGTGAAACTCTCGCGCAGAAACGCCGGGAGTTTGCTCATCTGGCGGCTGAATCCGACGAGAGCATCGTTGGCCGTGCACCCGTCCATTCGGCACAAAACCACGAAGCGCGTCTTGCGCTCGACCACGGTCCCGACGGCAGATCGATTGAAGCTCCCTTTGATGAAGTCGCCCTCCCAGTGTCCCGGTAGCAGACGCTTTTCGATCGCCTCCGGGCGATGCACGATGCGCATCGCCTCGGGGATGGTTTGACCCTTGGCTAGAGTTGTCCGCCGTCGGACGCGGGTGGGTTTGCGCCGCCTCAAGCAATCGATCATGCCTTGCTTAAGCGAGCCTTTCGGATACGCGTAAATCGCGGCGTAAATGGCCTCGTGGCTGATTCTGCGATCAGGGTCATCGGGGTACATCATGCGGAGTCTGGCGGCAATTTGTTGTGGTGACCAATGATCGTGATGCAAACGGTCTTTGACGTGCTGGAACAGCGCCGTCCCTGGTATCAATCGCCGTCGACGACCACAGCGTCGACGCCGTTCGCGATAGGCGCAGGCAGCCACTGTGGCGTCGTAGCTCGGCTGCGGCGCCATCTCACTATCACCGGAGACGATGCCATTACGCTTGAGTTTGCGGCTGATCGTTGACCGATCC